>JAGOUB010000067.1 GCA_018061525.1 Candidatus Peribacteraceae bacterium | reverse complement strand
TACCACTACTTAGTATTCTTGTCAAGACCTTCACCCGGGATTTTAGAGTGACCGCGGCCCATACTCCCAGCCATGGAAACCCGCGCCGATTTCGCGGCGAGATTTCACCCGGCGTTCGTCGGCGCCATCGCCCGGCTGAAGAGCGACGTTCTCGCCATTGCTCCCGATCCCTGCCTGGAGGAGGCCTACGGCCAGACGCTGGCTTTAGCTGAGGGCAAGGCCAAGCGCATCCGCCCGTACGTGGCGTCGTTGCTCTTCCGCGACAGCGCCAACGTCGATTCCGATACAGCCGTGCTGCCGGCCCTGGTGGCCATTGAGGCGTTCCACCTGTTTGCCTTAGTGCACGACGACATCATGGATGAGGCCGACGAGCGCTACGGCATCGCCACCGTCCACGCGCATGTGCGCGGCCTGGAGCGGGAGAGATTGGGCGACCGCGAGGCCGACCTACTTGGACGCGCGCACGCCATCCTGGTGGGCGACGGTCTGCTCAACCTGGTGCACGACCTCTTCCTGCAGCTCGGCGACGGCGCCGTGGACATGGCACGCGCCCACCGCGCCCACAAGCTGCTCGTCACGATGAGCCGCGAGATCGTCACCGGCCAGCACCTGGACGTGGCCTTCACCGTTCGTGACGACTGCGCCACCGACGACATCATCCGCCGCCACCACCTGAAGACAGCGCTCTACACGTTCGCCCGCCCGATGCAGATCGGCGCTATCCTTGGCGGTGCGCCAGAGGAGACGCTCGCCTTCTGCCAGCGCTTCGGCTCGGCCATCGGCGTCGGCTTCCAGCTGGAGGACGACCTGCTCGACGTGCTCGGCGACGAGGCCGCTACCGGGAAGCGCCCCTGCATCGACGTGACGCAGCGCCAGCACACGCTGCTCACGCAGCACGTGAAGGAACACGGTTCAGATCTCCAGAAGAAGACACTCGCTCGCCTCTGGGGCCGCGCTCTTTCTCCCGCAGAAGTGGAAGAGGCCAAAGCGATGTTCGAGAGCAGCGGCGCCGTGGAGGCCTTGCGCACTGAAGCGCGAAAAGCCTTTGACCGCGCGGAGGAGGCTCTCAAAGACTCGCCCCTGCAACCTGCCACGGCCGCGGCCTTCGGCGATCTGGTCGCCTTCTTGCGCCAGCGCCTGCCATGAGCGACTCGCCGTACAGCGCCGGCGATCTCGCCGTCTGCGCGGCCATCCAACGCAAACACGCCTCTACCTACGCCCTCGCCACCCGCCTCTTCCCCGCGCGCGAGCGCGCCGACACACAGGTGTTCTACGCTTTCGTGCGCACGGCCGACGACATCGTGGATGAGCCGACCGACCCCGACCCGGCCGCCGTGCGGCGCGAGTTTGAAGCCTGGGTCGATCGTTGGCGCGCGGCCTACGACGGCGCGGCGTCCGATGATCCGGTGATCCGTGCCTCGACTGCGCTTTTTCGCCAGACAGAGATCCCACTGGCCGATGCCGAAGCGTTCCTGGGGGCCATGCGCCGCGACATCGACTGCACGCGCTACCAGAGCTACGACAGCCTGATGCAGGACTACGTTTACGGCTCGGCCGCCGTCATCGGTGAGGTGATGTGCCGCCTCTGCAACGTGTCTGATCCATCGGCTCTGGCCGGCGCCCGCGCGCTCGGCGAGGCCATGCAGCTGACAAACTTCCTGCGTGATGTGCGCGCCGACCTACTCCAGCGCGGACGGCTCTATCTGGCCCTGGAAGACTTGGAGCACTTCGGCGTAAGCGAAGCGGATATCCGCGCCGGCCTGGTCACCCCCGCCTTCCGCTCACTCGTGCAGGCATACGTCGCTCGCGCTCGCGCACTCTATGTCCGCGCCGACGAGGCATTGCCGTTGCTCCCCTCGCACGCCCGCAAGGCCGTGCGCCTCAGCCGCCTGCTCTACGCCGGCATCCTCGACCGCATCACAGCGCAGGATGAAGACGTCTTCTCGCGCCGCGCCTCGGTGAGCACCTCCCGAAAATTCCTCACGGCCGCGGCCGTCCTCGCCGGCGCATGACCAAGCCCCACACCGTCATCATCGGCTCGGGCATCGGCGGTTTGGCCATGGCTTGCCTGCTCGGCCAGCGCGGCGAGCGTGTGACGGTCTTGGAGAAGAACGAGCAGCCCGGCGGCCGTGCCAGCGTCATGCGCAAGGACGGCTTCACCTTCGACATGGTCCCGTCGTGGTACCTCATGCCCGAGGTCTTCGAGCACTTCTTCGCGCTGCTCGGCGAGCGCATCAGCGATCATCTCGACCTGCAACGCCTCGACCCGAGCTACCGCGTGTTCTTCCCTGGCCGTAGCGGCCCCGTGGACATCCACTCCGACCTCACCAAAGACCTGGAGACATTCGAGCAACTGGAACCCGGCTGCTCGCCGCATCTGCTCAAGTACCTGGCCGAAGCCAAGAAGAAGTACGAGTTCGCCGCCGGCAACGTGCTCTATCGCAACATCGATTCGCTCTTCGATTTCATGCGGCCGGAATACGCCAAGAGCGCGCGCGGCCTGACGGTGCTCTCGTCGATGGACCGCTACACCAAGTCGCTGTTCAAGAGTGAGGAGCTGCGCCAAATTCTGCAGTACTCACTTGTTTTCCTGGGGAATTCGCCGAAGAACTGTCCGTCGCTCTACAGCATCATGACGCACATCGACATCGCCCAGGGCGTCTTCTATCCCCAGGGCGGCATCGGTTCGGTCATCACCGCGATGGTGAAGCTGGCCGAGGCTCGCGGCGTGACCATCCGCTGCAACGCGGAAGTATCGCGCATCGAGACCAACGGCAACCGCGCCACCGGGGTGACGCTCGCCTCGGGCGAGACCATCGCCGCCGATCAGGTGGTGAGCAACGCCGACCGCCACTGGACCGACACGCGCCTGCTTCCGCCCGACCGCGGCAACACCAGCGAGCGCTACTGGGAAAAGGCCGTCCTCGCGCCCTCGGCGCACATCTTGTATCTGGGCGTCCGCGGCCGCTGTGACGGCTTGGCGCACCACAACTTCATCTTCGCCAAAGATTGGGACCGCCACTTCGAGACGATCTTCGACCATCCGGCCTGGCCCGACGAGCCGTGCGTCTACGTGTCGGCGCCCAGCCGCACCGATCCCTCGGTGGCGCCGTCCGACAGCGAGAACCTGTTCGTCCTTGTGCCGCTGGCGCCAGGATTCGAGCGTCCGCTCGCCGAGCAGGAAGCGTTCGAGGAGCGCCTACTCGCCCTCATGGAGAAGCATTTGCCCCTGCCCGACCTGAAAAACCGCCTGCTCGTGCGCGAGCGTTTCACCGTGAAGGACTTCGCCGACCGCTACCACAGCATCCGCGGGACGGCCCTGGGCTTGGCCCATACCCTCCGCCAGACACCCCCGTTCCGCCCGGGAAACCAGCATACACACTGGAAAAACCTGTTTTACGTTGGTGCCGCCACCGCCCCGGGCATCGGCCTGCCGGTCTGCCTGATCAGCGCCGAACTGGCGCTCAAGCGCATGATCGGCGAGAATTCCGGGCGTCCCCTCGCTTCCGTCCCGCCATGCTGAAAACCCTCGTCGCCATCTCGCGCCCCCGCTTCTGGCTCTACCTCGCCGGACCCGCCCTCGTGGGCCTGGCCGTCAGTGGCCGTCCGCTCGCCGCGCTCATGCAGTGGCAGGGCCTGCTCTTCGTCCTCGCCTGGACGCTGCCGGCCAACCTCTTCCTGTACGGCGTGAACGATCTGGCCGATGCCGACACCGATGCTGAGAACCCCAAGAAGGACGGGTACGAGCGCCGCCTGCGCCCGACCGATGAGCGCCTGCTCACGATCGGCGCCTGCGCGGGCATGGCCGCCCTGGCCGGCTCCGCGCTGCTTACGCAGTCGCTCGGCGCCATCGCCTGGACCGCCGTCTTCATGATCCTCGGCGTCACCTACAGCCTGCCGCCGCAGCGCTTCAAGGCGCAGCCCTTCGCCGACTCTGCCAGCAATATCCTCTACGTCACGCCGGGCCTGGCTGCCGCAGCCGCCGTGGGCGTGCCCGCCCCGCTGGTGGTGATCATCGCCGCCTGGGCCTGGGCCGCCGGCATGCACCTCTTCTCCGCCATCCCCGATATCGAGCCTGACCGCCGCGCCGGACTGCACACCACCGCCGTTGTGCTCGGCCGCCAGGATTCGCTGCTGCTCTGCCTCGCACTCTGGTTCGTCGCCGACCAGGTGGCACTCAACCTGGGCCTGAGCGCGACGGGCGTGATCGGCCTGGCCTACCCGCTGCTCGCCATCGCCCTGGTGGCGCGCCCGGAGGCCTCGGTCTTCGCCGCCTACCGCTGGATGCCGCTGCTCAACACGCTCGTCGGCGCCGTCCTCTTCTGGGAGCTGGCCCTCAGGTAAGTCACAAAAAAGGCCGGCAGATGCCGGCCTCTTCAGTCGCTTTGGATGAGCGGCGATTTACTGGTTGAAGCGCGGACCAACGCCCAGCGGCGACTCGAGCGCCACCCACTGGAAGGTGGTGGTGCCGTCGGTCCAGGTGACCACGCCGGCACTGCCGGGGTAGCCAGCCTCGCCGAGCGAGAGCTGCACGTAGGCCAGCAGCGGCGTGCCGTTCACGGCCACATCGGCGTACACGCGCAGGCGCAGGGCCGAGTCGCGCGGCACGGTACCGATGTTGCTCGGGATGGTGTCGCAGAGGACCTGGTTGCTGGTGACGGTGCAGGGTACCGACGCGTCGCCGTCGGCCACCTGCAGGCGCACGTTCGTGAGGGTGACGTTAGCCTGCGAGAGCGTGAAGGCCAGGTTCTTGAGGCGTAGAACGGCCTCGCCGTCGCCATGCACGCCGCTCACGTTGAAGTCCCAGAGAATCTGGTTCGAGCCGGTCGTCAGCGGCCAGGTGCCGGCGTTGTTCGTCGATACGGCGGTGATGGCGGCGCGGGCTGTCTGCGAATCGGGGACGGTGTCGGTGGTGGTCACCGTGTAGGACTCGGTGCTCCAGTCGCCGGTCGAGCGCATGGTGATGGAATCGACGGCCACAAGCTCGCCGCTCACGCCGCCACCGTCGCGCGGGCGCAGGATGCCGCGCACGTACAGGCTGCCGTCCTTGCCCTTATCGATCATAAAGGCGCCGGTCGGGATATTGGCGCGGTACATGGTCGGGGTGTTGCTGTCGCGCGAGGCAGTACCTAGGAGGCGGCCATCGAGGTTGTAGACCTGGATGGTCTCCAGCGATGCGGCGGCCTGGGCCAGGTTGATAGTGACGCTCTCAGCCGTAATCGGTTCCGTCAGGCTGGTGAACCGGGCCACGGCCAGGGTGGACGTGGTGGTGCCGAGAAGTTCCAGGCGCGAGCGCACCGGCTCGGCGGAGCGGGTGTCGTAGCCCGGCTGCAGCGACGAGCTAGAGGAACGGCTCGAGCTGGAGGATGACGAGGAGGAAGAAGAGGAAGACGGCGGGCGGATGATCGGGCCGGCCGACGAAGACGACGAGCTGGTGCTCGACATCGATGCCAGGCGGCGGCAGGCGGCCGGGCGGCGCTTGGCCAGCGGCGTGACGCAGAAGCGCTCCAGGCGCTGGCGCAGGCTGCGCTCGAACACGCTCTCGGCAGCGTCCGCCGTGGGGACAGCGGG
>JAGOUB010000066.1 GCA_018061525.1 Candidatus Peribacteraceae bacterium | reverse complement strand
ACTCGTAGCCGCCGGAAACTTCTTGTCGTTCACCGGCATCGCCACCTTCCCCGCCTCGACCGTCATCCGCGACACCATCAAGCACTGCCCCATCACGCAGCTGATGATCGAGACCGACTCGCCTTACTTGGCGCCGGTCCCCCACCGCGGCAAGCGCAACGAACCCGCCTTCCTGCCGCAGGTCCTCCAGTGCGTCGCCGAGATCAAAGGCCTCAGTGTCGCTGAAGCGGATAAGGCCACGACTGCCGCCGCGCAGGCGTTTTTCGGCCGGCAACTGGCGTAGTGCGCCCCACGGCGTTCGCGTATCCTGGCCGCACGCCCCCGTAGGTCAACGGATAGACCGTCAGCTTCCGAAGCTGAAGACATAGGTTCGATTCCTGTCGGGGGTACCACTCAATCTTCCGCCTGCAGGTCCGCCGTCGCGTAGATGTCGGCCATTTTGCGGAGCAGCGCGCCGCGCTTGCCGGCCATCGCCGCCAGGCGGGCCTCGGCCCGTTCGCCGTTCACGCCCTCGAGCGAGATGCCGTGGCGATCGGCCATCAAGAAATTCCGACGCGCGAAATCGAGCAGGCCCAAGTCGAGGCCAGGATACGAGCCGCTGATGGGGCTGGGGTTGATGGGCGGGAACGCGTTCAGTTCGTCGGGGAACTCCTCCTGCAGCTTGGCGATGCCCGCCAGCGCGCGGTCGAGCCGGCGGTGGTGCTCGTTCTGCATCGTGGAAACAAAGCGTCGGCCGTCGAGAACGAGGCCGTTGAGCAGGCCGTCGTAGACGTCTTCTTCGTGAAAATCGGGCAGATCTGGAGTTGGCGTCATGGCACGAGCGTCGCAAGAGGGGCGCGGTCCGTCAACGAAAAGGAGGGTGACCCGCGCCGCGCCGTCGGGTAGCGTCAGAACGTTTCCTTTTCCACCCCTCTCCCATGAAGAACTGGCTCTTCCAGACCAACCCCAACGGCTACGGCTCGCTCATCGCCCGCCTGGCCCTCGGCCTCGTCATGCTCCCCCACGGCCTGCAGAAGGCGTTCGGCCTGTTCGGCGGCCCCGGCTTTGAAGGCACGATGGGCTTCCTGACCGGCATGGGCATCCCCGCAGCCGTCGCTGCCCTGGTCATCATCGGCGAGTCGGTAGGCGCCGTCGCCCTCATCCTCGGCTTCTGCACGCGCTTCTGCGCCGCCGCCCTGGCGGTGATCATGCTCGGCGCCATCATCCTGGTGCACGGCGCCAGCGGCTTCTTCGCCCCGTCCGGCTATGAGTACCACCTGCTGGCCATCGGCCTCGGTCTCGTCCTGGTGATCCAGGGCGGCGGCGCCTGGTCGCTCGACATGCTCCTGAACAAGAAGAAGTGAGCGCCGGCACGGTCCTCATCACCGGCGCGAGCGGCGGCATCGGCGCGGAGATCGCGCGGTCGTTCGCGCGCCGCGGCTGGGACCTGCTGCTTTCGGCCCGCTCCGTGCCCGCCCTCGAGGCGCTGGCCGCGGAGCTCTCCACCGCCCACAAGATCAAAACGCGCGTCATCCCCGCCGACCTCGGCCGCCCTGGTGCGGCCGAGGCATTAGCGGAGTCGCTGAAGGACGATACGGTCGATATCCTCGTGAACAACGCCGGCTTCGCCACCTTCGGCGTTTTTGCTGAGGGCGAGGAGGCCCGCATGCGCGAGGAGCTCGACCTCAACGTCGGGAGCCTCACTATCCTCACGCGCCGCCTGCTGCCGGGCATGCTCGCCCGCAAGCGCGGCCGGATCTTGAACGTGGCCTCCACGGCCGCGTTCCTGCCCGGACCGTTTATGGCCGTGTACTACGCCACCAAGGCCTACGTGCTTTCGCTCTCGGTGGCGCTGCGCGACGAGTGCCGCGGTACGGGCGTGACCGTCACCTGCCTCTGCCCCGGCCCCACCAAGACCGGCTTCGTGGCCGCCGCCAAGCTGGAGAGCTCGCCGCTCTTCAAGCTCAGCCCACTGCAGACCGCGACGGTCGTGGCCGAGGCCGGCGTGCGTGGCTGCCTGGCCGGCAAGGCGATCGTCTTCACGAGCTTCTACAACCGCGCCCAAGCCGCCTGCACCCGCCTGCTCCCGCGCACCTGGCTCGCGCGCATCGCGCGCCGCATCCAAGCCCCGGATTGAGATGCCGCGTTTCGTCGCCCTGCTGCGGGGCATCAACGTCGGCGGCAAGAAGAAGGTGGAGATGGCGACATTGAAAACCGCGCTGGAGAAAGCCGGACTCGCCGAGGTGCAAACGCTGCTCAATACCGGCAACGTCATTTTTGAGGCGCCCAAGGCGACGGCCGCTGGGCTGGAAACCGTGCTTGAGAAGACCTTCGGCTTCGCGATCCCCGTCATCCTCCGCTCTGCTTCCGCCATCGAGGAGCTCGCCAAGGCCGATCCTTTCAAGGGCGTGAAAGCGGATGAGAACACGCGGCTCTACATCACGTTCCTGACGGAAAAGCCCGCTAGCAAGACGCCGCCCAAATCAGAGGACAAGTCCTTCCGCATCTTAAAGGTGACCGACGGCGAGGTGGTCAGTGTGCTGCAATTGGACCCCGAGCACCGCACTGTCGACGCCATGGCGATCATCGAGAAGACGTACGGCAAGAAGGTGACGACCCGCAACTGGAACACCGTCCTGAAGCTCCTGGCCTGACCCTCGTCCGCCCAGGCACAATGCCCCTATGAAGGTGGCGATCGTCCACCCTTCGACTCACCCTCGCTCCGCTCGGGTTCGCTCAGGGCAGGCACTGCTTCTATGAAGATTGCGATCGTCCACGAACTTCTCACGATCCGCGGCGGCGCGGAGGGCGTGGCGCGCCTGCTGGCGGATATGTTCCCCGAAGCACCGGTCTACACCCTGCTCTACGACGAGAAGAAACTCGGCGACTGGTTCCCCAAGGAGCGTGTCCGCACCAGCCGCCTGCAGCCGCTGGCTGCGCTTTCCACGAACCATCACCTCTACCTGCCGTTCTTTGCCGGAGCCGCCGAGGCGTGGGACTTTTCGGAGTTCGATGTAGTGATCAGCTCGTCGTCGGCGTTCGCACACGGCATCAAGACGGGACCGAAGACGTGGCACCTCTCGTACATCCACGCACCCGCCCGCTACCTCTGGGACCGCACGCACGACGTCGTCAATCAGGCCGCGCGCGGCCCGCTCGGCTGGCTCAAGCGCTGGTACCTGGAGTCCGTTTTCCACCGCCTGCGCACCTGGGACGCGCTCGCCGCCGACCGTCCGCACCACCTGCTGGCCGCTTCGCAGTCGGTGCAGCGCCGCATCGAGCTGTACTGGCGCCGTGAGAGCGAGGTTCTTTATCCCCCGATCGCCGACGCCTGGTTCTCGTCTCCCCTGCCCCACAGCCGCAGCGACGATGACCCGCTCGTGATCGTCTCCACACTCGCGCGCTACAAGCGTATCGACCTGGCGATTGCCGCCTGCAACCAGCTCAAATTGCCGCTCGTCATCATCGGCGACGGCGCGGACAAGGCCCGGCTGCAGTCGCTGGCCGGACCCACCGTCACCTTCGTCGGACCCAAGACGCACGACCAGATCCGCACCATCTTCTCGTCGGCACGCGCACTTCTTTTCCCGGGTGACGAGGACTTCGGCTTGGCCGGCATCGAGGCGCTGGCCAGCGGTCTGCCGGTGATCGCCTTCAAGGGCGGCGGCGCGCTGGAGTGGCTCACGGATAAGACCGGCGCGTTCTTTCCCGAGCCGACCGCTGCCTCGCTCGTTTCCACGCTCAAGAGCTTCAAGACGACGTCGATCAATCCCGAACACTGCCTGGCCGCGGCCGAGCAGTACACCGAACACGCGTTCAAGAAAGGCATCTCCGCAGCGATCGCGGAGATGATGAAGGCAAAGCGTTAAGCGCGCAGCAGCACGTCGGCCGCCGTGTGCAGCATCGGCGTCTTGTCGGGCCGGAGCGAAGCCGTCGGCACCTCGGAGATGTGCTCGTGCAGCACCTTGGCGCCTGGGAAGTGTGAGAGGACCTGCTTCATGCTCGGCACGCAGTGGTCGTAACCGAACGCCAGCTCGCCTTGGGGCAGGAACCACCGCAGCCAGACCATGCCGCCCGGCTTCACACTGCGGCGGACCGTCTCCAGCACGGCGTTACCGTCAGGGAGTGAGAAGAAGTGGATAATAAACGAGCAGATGACGAGGTCGAACACGCCCTCGGCCGGCATCCCCTGCCGGATGTCTTCGTTGATGACCGTCATCGCCTTGCCGCCCGGGCTGCGGATGCTCTCCAGGTGGCGGATGAGCTTGGGCCCAAGCTCGGTCGCGGTGATGTCGCACTCCCTTTCAAGCAGCGGAATGGAGAGTGAGCCGTTGCCGGCCGCCAAGTCGAGAACCTTCAGCGGCTTGCTGCCGCCCGCCGACCACAAGAGCTCGTGCATTCCCGTCCACGGGAAACTCGTCGGGATCGGGCGCTCATTCCAGAACTTCACGACTTTCGATTGAGGCATGGTCAGAGCTTACAGCATCGGCTCCTGCATTCCCTTGGGCATCTCGCGGCCGAGCTTCTCGTAGGCACGCTTGGCGGCCGTGCGGCCCTTGGGCGTGCGCTGCAAGTAGCCCTGCTGCATCAGGTAGGGCTCGTAGACGTCCTCGATCGTCTCCTCTTCCTCGGCCAAGATGGCGGCCAAAGTGGAGAGGCCCACGGGCCCGCCGCCGAAGTGATCGACGATGACGGTGAGCAGCTTGCGGTCAGTGGCGTCGAGGCCGTGCTCGTCGATGTCGAGGGAGCTGAGCGTCGCTTCCACACAGGCGGCGTCGGCCAGGTCCTGCCCGCGCATGGCGGCAAAGTCGCGCACCGAGCGCACCAGGCGGTTGGCGATGCGCGGCGTGGCGCGTGTGGCGGCGGCGATGCGGGCGGCGGCCGGGCTATCGAGCGGCACCTGCAGCAACGAAGCTGAGCGGCGGACGATCGACTCCATCTCCGGCAGTTCGTAGAAACCAAGCTTAAAGGCGTGCAGGAAGCGATCGCGCAGCGGCGCGCTCATGGCGCCGGGCTTGGTGGTGGCGGCCACGAGCGTAAAGGGCTGGAGCGTCAGGCGCATGCTGCGCGCGGTCGGCCCCTTGCCGATCATCAGGTCGAGCACGTAGTCCTCCATCGCGCCGTAGAGCACCTCTTCGATGGCGGGGCGCAGGCGGTGGATTTCATCAATGAAGAGCACGTCGCCCTTCTGGAGGTTCGTCAAAAGAGAGGCGAGGTCGCCGGCCTTCTCGATGGCGGGGCCGCTCGTCACCTTGAGCTGGGCGCCCATCTCGGTGGCGATGATGTGCGCGAGCGTCGTCTTGCCCAGGCCGGGCGGGCCGTGGAGCAACGTGTGCCCCAACGGCTCTTGGCGGCTTTTGGCGCCGGCAACGTAAATCTGGAGATGCTCCTTCACCTTCGCCTGGCCCACGTAATCGCCGAGCGTCTTGGGGCGCAGACCGATGTCGATGGCCTCAGTCACCACCTCCGTCGCCTCGACGACGGACGGACGCTTCTCCCGGCGGGTGCGCAGAACGGCCATGCGGACGACAGTGTACCAGAGTCCACCCGCGTCTCGCAGGGCAAGAGGCGGAGCGCTAGCATGGAGGCATCGTCGCCCTCCGTGTC
>JAGOUB010000065.1 GCA_018061525.1 Candidatus Peribacteraceae bacterium | reverse complement strand
TCGCTGCTGTGCCAGTAGGGATAGGCGTCCAGGTTATTGAGCAGCGACTGCCCATAGAGGAGGACGTCGTACTCGCGGCGGAGTAGGCGGGCTTCGAACTCGGCGCGGTTCTCAGGGATCTCGACGGCCACGTCCACGCCCAGCTCGCGCCACTGCTTGGCCACCTGTTCGGCGACGGTGCGGTAGGCGGCGGGTGAGGGGCTCGTGAGGAGGATGAGCTTGAGCGTGCGGCCGTCGGCGTTGGCACGTATGCCAATCTGATCACTGGACGCACGCTTGCGGAGGAAGCCGTTGTCCAAGGCGAGATCGGCGGCCGACACGCGCTGGTCGATGGGCAGGGACTCGTCGCGTGAGGCGATGAAGCTCTCCACTAAGTCCTGCTCGGCCTGGGCGCGCTGGAACATGGCGTCGTCGGCGGCGCGGTAGACGGAGGCGGAATCGAGGATGCGGCCGTCGGCGTTGGTGACGCGCACCAGGTTATCGCCGGGCAGCAGGGCGCCGGTGGCGCCGCGCACGGTCGGCAGGCTGGCAATCCACGTGCCCGACTCGGTACCGGCCACGGCGCGCACGCCGTTGACGCGAGGATCGGGACCGGTGGCCGAATAGCGGCCGTTCACGGCCAGTGTGCTGCCGGTGGTAATGAGCATCACCGAGGGGACGTCGAGCATGCCGGCGCGGTTCGCCTCGCGTTTCTCGAGCAGGGTCTGGAGCCGAATCTTCTCCGGGAAGTACCACTGCGACTCGTAGAGCGCGCCCTGGGCGGCCGCCGGATCAAACCGGTACTGCCAGTCGGAGGTGTCGATCTCTAGCAGCGGCGAATCCACCACCACGCCGTTGCCCACGACGTCGGCGATGGCTTGCTTGTCGGTGCCAAGCTGCAGACCCAAGCGCAGCTTCTGGTCCGACGTGATCTTGTGGTCCAGGTTAAAGAAGAGGGCGACGTACTGGGGCAGGGTGTAGGTGCGGTCCTGGAAGTTATTCGGGATGACCGGCCGGCCATCGTCGCTCTGCGGGACGATGCGGATGGCGTCGAGGTTGCCCAGGTCCGAGAGCAGCGAGATGTAATCGGGGAAGACGCGGAAGACGACGCGGCCCAGGCGGTACTGCTCGGGCAGGGGGCGCGCGAACTTCTCCAGCGTCACTTCGCTGCTGAGCTCGGTCTGGATGAAGCTCTTTAGGCGGTACGGTCCGGCGCCCACCGGCCGCAGGCCGAAATCGGATTCCGTCTGTTCCAGGCGCGCAACCGGGATACCCTCGAAGGAGCGCTTGGGCAGGAGGCCGAAAGTGAGGTTGGTCGGGAAATAGGCGTACGGCTCGTCGAGCGTGAAGGTGACCGTGCTCTCATCCTTTTTCTCGATCTCCACGCCGGCGAAGTTCTCGCGGAGCGGGGGATTCGGGAAGGACGGGTCCTGGATTGTCTGGAAGGTAAAGAGGACGTCGTCGGCCGTAACGGGATGCGGGGCATCGGCGGTGGAGTCGTGCCACTCCAATCCCGCATGCAGCGTGACGGTGTAGACCTTGCCGTCGGCCGAGACCGACATCGAACCGAGATCGTCGACTACCTCCTTTGTAGAGGGGTCGTACTGCATCAAACCCGAGAAGACGAGTGAGACGATGTCGCGGTTCACGTCGTTCTGCAGCGTGAACCAGGGGTTCCAGGGGAGCATCTCGCCCACGGAGCCCTCGATGTAGGTGCCGCCGCGTGCGGGCACCAGGACGGTGCTATCCAGCCAGAACCGGTAGAGGAGTCCCGCGAGGCTTCCAATGATGGCCAGGACGCAACCGGCGATGATCCAGGCCTGGAAACGACGGGACGCGGCGAAGATCGAAAGGATGGCGCGCCTCATTGAGGATCGGTCAGGCGGTGAACCACATCACCACCGGAATGGTGAAGAAGATCACGCCGAGGACGATGGAGGCCTGGAAGAGGACCTTTTCGGCTCCGCGACGCTGGGCGTACGTGACACCGCTGCCGCCCATGCTCTGCGAGAGGCCGGACGCGCGCTGCTGCACCAGAATGGAGAGCGAGAGGAGGATGGCGACGACAACCTCGATGGACAGGAGAACCGTATTCATGCGGGGATTCTAGGCCTCCGGCTGCCATCTGGCAACGTTGAAAGGCCGCCCTATTCCCCAAAAGAAACCCCTCGGAGCGCGAGGGGTTCAGGACTGTCACTGCTTGGGAGCCGGCGGGGCCTTCGTGACCCGGTACTGGACGACGAGGGTCTTGGCGTAGTTCGACATGGCGCAGTGCATCGAGACGATGTCCGGGTTTTCGGCCTCGATCCACTCATTCACCTGGTGTTCCATCGGCTGGCTGTAGTCGCTGAAGATCTTGATCCGCACCGCCCCCACGGGCATCGGGACGGGCTTCGGCTCATCCTTCTTCTTCGTCGTCGGCAGGGTCGCCTGTTTGGGCGGACCCTCGCAGCCGCCGCAGCCGGTCATGGCCAGGCAGGAGCCGATCGTCAGGGCGTGCAGGAACCAACGCATGGTTCCCTCCAGGGAAAGAGCGGGACCAGAGCGAGCGGTTTCAGGGTCCGGCAGGGCCGGGCCACCGTCGTCTCAGGCGTCCTCAGGGTAATTGCGAAAAAACGCCTGTAAAGCGCTTCAAGGGAGAATATGGTGGGCGGTACAGGGTTCGAACCTGTGACCCTCGAGGTGTAAGCTCGATGCTCTGACCAACTGAGCTAACCGCCCGTTTTTTGAAGTATACCCAGCTTTGCGCACAATAAAAAAACCTCGCGCTGGGCGGCGCGAGGCGGGGGAGGGGAGTAACGCTTCACTCCTTACTTGGCAGTGGTGCCCCGGAGGATGTCGGGCGTGAGGCGGGGCCATTCGCGGCGTTCGTCGCTGACTTCCTCAACGAGGAGGTGGTCCACGCCGGGATCCGTGAAGATCCCCTCGATGGGCAGGAACTCCTCGGGCACCTTGTGGTCGCAGGAGGTCCACGGTTCCATCACGCTGAGGCCGTCGGCGATCATCTGCTGGACGGCTGACTCCGAATCGAGACGTAGGGTCGGGAAGCTGAGGCGGTTGACCCAGACCTCATCCGGCCACGGCTGGCCGCCGAGGATCTCGATCTCGTAGGCGGTGGCATCCGTGCCATCCGCGAACCGGTGGCGGGGGCCGATGGAGCGGATGACGATGATCTCGTCGTAGCCCGTCTGCTCGCTCATGAGGCGGATCATGGCTTCCTCTTCGGTCTCGCCGTCGCGGACGAGGCCGCCGGGCAGTGTGTAGACGGCGGGATCGGCGGACGTGGAGCGGAGCAGCAAACTCTTCGGCTTCCCCAGCGGGGCCAGGCCATACACTCGGTCAGCTTTTTTGGACATACAGGGTCTCCAGCGTTTCTAAGGATCGGGTTTGGACGACTGTTCTAATATGTTATTAAACATTATATTTATAAAAGAGCAATAGAAGGAAACCTGCTAAAGAGCAAGAAAAAGGCCCTTGCGGGCCTGATTCTTAAACGATGGAAAGAACGGCTTATTTGATGAAGCGCTTGCCGAAGGCTCCGCCGGCTCCCACGCCTGCACCGGCCAGGCCGAACAGGGAGAACAGGCCCATCGGGAGAGCGGTGGCAACAGGGCCGCCGAAGAGGGAAGCGAGATCGATGCCGGTCGCGGGCAGCTCGGAGACCACGCGCACCGAGACGCTGTCGCTGACGGTGCCGAAGCTGCCGCGAGCGGTGGCGTTGTTGGAGAGCATGTCGCCGTTGCGCAGCGAGCCGTCGAGCTGCATGCGTACGCGCACTGTCTTGGTGGAGCCAGCGGCGATGGTGCCGAGGTTCCAGATGATGCGACCGCCGCCGATGGCGCCGCCCTGGGTGACGGAGATCGGGCGCAGACGGTTGTCGAAGCGGTCCTCAAGCTCCACGTCGCGCACGTTGGCCGTACCGTCGTTGCGGATGGTGATGGTGTAGGAGACGGCGCCTCCCGGCAGGGCCTCCAAGCGGTCGACGCGCTTGTCGATCGTCACGCCGCCACGGCGGTTCTGGCCGTTGGCGTAGTTCTGCACCTGGGCCACGTACGGGTCCGTGTTGTAGTACGTGTAGTTGTTGTTCGAGCGGCTGCTGTAGGAGCTGTAGTAACGGCTGCTCGACGACGAGTAGTTGGAGCCGTACTCGCTGTTATCGGCATAGCTGGAGCAGTCGGAGTCGCCGGGGTAGTCGAAGCGGCGGTCGCCGTCGTTATCGATGCCGTCCTCGCACTGGGCGCGGTTGCCGTAGGGGTTGTTCGTGCGGCTGACGATGCGGAAGTAGGCGCGCTCGCAACCGGAGTCGTCTACGTAAACGTTGCCGTTGGTCGGGCTCTGCGAGTCGAGCGTGTAGTTCGAGTAGAGCGAGATGGAGAGGTTGTAGCTGCCCACCGGCACGTCGTAGAAGCGAGCGTTGCCGCTGCGGTCCGTCGTCACGCGGGCGCCGTTGCTCAAGCTGACGGTGAAGCCGGGGTTGGCCACCTCGCGGCCCGAGAGATCGAAGACGGTCGACTGGATCTCGATGCAGCCGCGCAGGTTCGTGTTGTTGCCGCCGTCGCAGTTCACGTAGGTCGTGAGGGTGGTGGAGTTGTTGTTGCCGTTCGTATCGCCGCTGGAGGTGGAGACGTAGCCGCGGTTCACGTAGCTGTCGCCGCAGTTGTAGGCGTTGTTCGGCATGCTGAAGACCACATCGACACTGCGCTGCTGACCGGCAGCGATGGAACCGACGTTGCAATCCACGCTGCTGCCGTTCTGCGTGCAGCCGGACGTGCTGAGCGAGGGCTGGAAGGTGAGGCCGGAGGGGATCGTATTGCTGATGACGACGTTCTGGGCCGTCTGGGTGCCGCCGTTGTAGGCCGTCAGCGTGTAGCGGGGCGAGTTGCCGCGGTTGATGCTATTGGGGCCGTTCTGGGTGATGGAGAGGTCGACGTAGCCGTTATTGTTAATAGAGGAGGACGAGCTCGACGAGCTGGAGCTCGAGTTCGAGCCGCAGTTCACGATGGCGCGCGAGGTGTTGCTCCAGCGCGAGGCCTGGTTGATGCCTGAGTAGACGATACTGCCCAGGAAATCGATCGTGCCGCCGCAGGTGGCGTCGTTGTTGGCGCGGACCGTCAGCGTGAAGGCCTGCTCGGTGTAGGCAGCCAGGTTGAAGCCCGTGCAGGTGACAGTGGAACCGTTGCTCACCGTGCAGCTGCCGCGACTGACGCTCTGGTAGGTGGTGTTGGCGAGCACGCCGCCGGCGCCGTTGATGTTGAACACCACGGAGAAACCAGCGAATGTCGAGTTCTCATTATTGCGAACCGTCAGGTTGTAATTGTACGTCTGGCCGCGATCGACGCTGCTCGGGCCACTAACGGCCAAGCTGATGTCGGCCGCCGAGGCGGACGTGATGCCTCCCGCAAGGAGAGCGAGAACCAGGATGCTGGAGCCGAAAAACCGGGAGGGAGACATGGAGGGGAGAGGAAGAACCATTGGCTCGTCATCGTGCACAATTACGACCAGAATGTCAAGTATTCTCGACTATCAAAATACGAACGCATTCTGTCATTCCAAAGCTATTTAGACCAATCCAGGTCTATCAACACCCTCAAAGAAGAGAGGCTGATGTCCAGTGGAGCCGAACGCGGCTTCCCGACAATTATCTATACTCGGCCATGCCAGGCGT
>JAGOUB010000003.1 GCA_018061525.1 Candidatus Peribacteraceae bacterium | reverse complement strand
CCCTGGGCGGCCAGGCGCTGCAGCAGGCTGAGTACCAGGTCGCGCTGGGCGGGATCCAGGTCGTCGGTCGGTTCGTCGGCCACCACGATCGATGGCTCCGAAGCCACGGCGCGCGCCACGGCCGCCAGGCGCTGGCGTCCGGCCGAGAGCGTGTGCGGGAAGCTGCGCGCCCAGGGCAGTAGCCCCAGGTGCGTGAAGACGGCCTCCAGCCGCAGGCTGATCTCGCGCGGGTCGAGTCCGCGGAGCTCCAGCGGCAGGGCTGCGTTCTCGATGGCTGTCAGATGGGGGATCAGGCGGAGATCCTGGAAAATGATGCCGAGCTTCTCGCGGTACAGCCGGAGCACGGCCGCCGAGAGCTTGCGCAGGTCCACGCCGTCCACCACCACTCGGCCGCTCGTGGCGCGGATCTCGCGCGTGAGCAGTTTGAGGAGGGTCGTCTTGCCCGCGCCGCTGCCGCCCAACACCGCCACCAGCTCGCCTGGTTGGATTTGCAGGGACACATCCTCCAGGGCCTGAGTCCCGCCGCGATAACGCACTCCCGCTTGCTCGAAGGCGATCATGGCGAAAATCGTACCACCGTCCAGTGGACAGGGGGATTCACCTCGGTAGTATTGCGGTTGACGGTTACCCCTCCCATGACTTCCTTTCGCACAATCCTCCATCGCTCGGTCGTTGTCCTCTTCTTGGGACTTGTGGCCGGTGTCGTCTACCTGCAGGTCTCGGCCGATATGGGCAAGCCCTTGGCCGCTTCGGTGACCGAGGAGAACGCCCCCGCCGCCTTGCCCGCCGTCTGCGGCGATAAGGTGTGCGTCGCCGGCGAGACGTGCGGCAACTGCGAAATCGACTGCGGCCAGTGCAAGCAGGCCTACTGCTGCCAGACGGAGACGCACACTTGCGACGGTCCCTTTGGCGCACTCAGTCAGAACCCCTGCGAGACCGCCGGCTACTCCAACGTGCTCTACTCGTTCGCGGGCGGCCAAGAGGAAGAGCGCCAGGCCGCGTTCGACGCGTGCCAGGCCAGCTGCTGAGCGCTCGCGCTCTCAGGCATTCCGGTCTTCTTTGGTGAAGAGCGGCTGATTCTTCGGCAGGCCGTTCTCACGCGGGAAGCGCTTATGGAGGGCTGCGCTCTTGGCGAAGACCAGCAATTGGCGCTCGCCCCAGTCGCCGGGGAGCGTGTACTTGTCGCTGTGCACCAGATGGGTCGAGAGGGCCGTGCGGGCGTAGAGGCTCTGCGCCAGTTCTTCCTCGATGTGCAGGCTCTTCCAGAGCACGATGATGCCGCCGGGTCGCACGAACGGCGCCGTGATCTCAAGCAGCGTGGTCAGCGGAGCGACGGCGCGGGCCGTTACGCAGTCGTACTTCTCGCGGTGCGTGTCGTCGTGCCCGAGCGTCTCGGCGCGGCCGCCAATCAGACGGACGTTGGCCAGGCCCAGGTCGGCGGCGATGCGGCCGATAGCGTCGATCTTCTTCTGGGTGGCGTCCAGGCCGGCCACGGCCAGGTCCGGGCGCGCCATGGCCACTGGCAGCAGCGGGAAGCCGCCGCCCGTGCCCACGTCGAGCATGGTCTTGGCGTCCGCAAACTCCGGCACGTCCAAAATAGGGAGCGAATCGAGGATGTTGCCCGCCCAGCAGGCTTCTGGCGTGCGCAGGGCCGACAGGTTCAGTTTGCCGTTCTCTTCCAAGAAGCGCGTCATGAGGCGCTCCAGGCGGCCGGTGAGGTCAGGCGTCAGGTTGATGCGTTGAGCATCGATGCCCCCGCTGCTAGCGTCAAGGCATGAAGCGCCTAAGTGTCGAAGACGCCATCGTCACGGCCGGAGCGGTGGATCTCTCGGTGGAACCGCGTTTTCCCGTGCGCAGCGGCCGGCTCTCCACTGTCTACTGCGACCTGCGCCGCCTGCTCGCCCACCCCCGCGAGCGCGAGATCGTGGCCGACGCGCTGGCCGAAGAGATCGCCGATGTGCCGGCCGGCTACGACACCCTGGCCGCCACGGCCAGCGGCGCCATCGCCTGGGGCGCGCTCGCGGCCGCCCATTCCCATCTGCAAAAGCCGCTCGTCTATGTCACCGCCGAGCCCAAAAAGCACGGCAGTCAGTCGCGCATCCATGGCGACCTGCCGGCCAACCACCGCGTGGCGCTCATCGAGGACGTAGTGAACCGCGGCGGCAGCGCGGCCCGGGCCGTCGAGATCCTCCGAGATGAAGGCGCCGCCCGTGTCCACGACGTATTCGCCATCGTCCGCTACCCGCACTCACCTGAACTCGACCGGCTCGATCCCGTCGTGCAATTGCGCACGCTCGTCGGCATCGAAGCGCTTGTTCGCCTCGCGGCCGACCGCCAGGAACTGTCTCGCCGCCAGCTCGCGGACGTGCTCGCCGGTCTCGACGCTTAACGGAACTGCGCCAAGAAACGCGGATCACCCTCGTAGAAGAGGCGTAGGTCCTTGATGCCGTGGCGGATCATGAGCATGCGCTCCACGCCGAAGCCGAAGGCGAAGCCCTGCCACTCGTCGGCATCGATGCCGCAGTTGCGCAGCACGTTCTGGTGGACCATGCCGCAGCCCGCCACCTCCAGCCAACGGCCGTTGCCGAAGCGCATGTCCACCTCCAGGCCCGGCTCCACGAATGGGAAGTAACTGTTGCGGAAACGCAGCTCGACCTTGCGGCCCACGAGCTCGTCGATGGCCGTCTCCATCACCGCCTTCATGTTGGCCAGCGAGACGTTCTTATCGATCATCAAACCCTCGAACTGGTGGAACATCGGCGAGTGCGTGGCGTCGGCGTCCTTGCGGTAGACGCGGCCTGGACAGACCATGCGGAACGGCGGCTTGCGCGTGCGCATGTAGCGGATCTGCACGTTCGAGGTGTGCGTGCGCAGGACGCGATCGGCCTCGCCGCTCACCCAGAAGGTGTCGTGCATGTCGCGCGCGGGGTGATCGTCGGCGAAATTGAGCAGGCTGAAGTTCACCTCGTCATCCTCCACCTCGGGACCGTCGGCCACGTCGAAGCCCATGCGGCCGAAGACTTCTTCCACCTGGCGGATGAACTCGGGGATGGGGTGGAGCGAGCCGGGTCCGCCCTTGAGCGGTACGGCCAGCGTCATGTCGAGACGGTCCTGCTCGGCCAAGCCGCTGAGTTTGGCCGAATCCAGCTCGCCGCGGCGGGCGGCGATGGCCGCTTCCAGGCGCTGTTTCTCGGCGTTGAGGGCCTCGCCGGCCGCCTTGCGGGCGTCGGGAGCCATGGCACCGAGCTTCTTGAGCTCCATCGTCAGGAGGCCCTGCTTGCGCCCAAAGAGCTCGAGCTCAACGGCATCGAGATCGGCTGCGGCCGCAGCGGCGATGCGGGAATCGAAAGCCTGCCAGGAAGGGGAGTCGCTCATGCGTGGGTCAGGATAGCAGAAAGGCGGGGTCTCAGGCGTGCAACGCCAGCTCCACCAACAGGAAGATGACGATGACGAGGACGGCCACCCACCACGTCAGGATGGTGAGCAGGTGGAAGACCAGCAAGATGACGAGCGCCGTGCCCACAAACAGGCCTTCGCGCAGCGAGATGGAGAGCAGCTTGCCGAAGTCCCAGGTGTGCGTCGGTACCAGTCGCCAAGCACCGGCCAGCAGCAACGTGGCGATGCTTGAGGCCGAGAGGAACACGCTCAGGAAGAACGCCGGCAGGGCCTGCTCGGGCGCGCTGATGGGGCTGACGCGCAGCATCACCGTCAGGAGTGACGTGGTCGAGAGCAGGGCGGCCGCGACGATGCTGGAGAGGAGCGTGTTCATGCCGGCTGCTTCATGGAGTCGAGGTGGGCCTTCAAAGCGGTGAAGTCGTCGAACAGCGCCTGGCGCAGGTTGCCGTTATGCAGGGCGGCGGCCGGGTGGTAAATGGGGAAGGCGACCATCTCCTTGGTGATGGGCTGGGCCTTGCCGTGCGCCTCGCCGATACTGAGCGTGGGGAAGAGCTGCGTGAGTGCGTGGCGCCCGAGCGTGACGATGAGCTTGGGCTTGATGAGAGCCAGCTCCAGCTTGAGCCAGGGCAGGCACTGCTCCTTCTCTTCAGGCGTGGGGTCGCGGTTCTCGGGCGGGCGGAACTTCACCACGTTGGTGATGTAGACGTCCTCGCGCTTGAGGCCGATGGAGCCGAGCAGCTCGTCCAAGAATTTGCCGGCCGCACCCACAAAGGGGATGCCGAGCTCGTCCTCTTTCTGCCCCGGCGCCTCGCCGATGAAGACGATCTCGGCGTGCGGGTTGCCGTGTCCGAAGACGGGATTGGCGCTCGCCGCCAGGCCACAGCCCTTCCAAGTCAGGAAGTGCTCCTTCAAGTCGGCGATCGTCTGCGGGGCGGACACGGCGCACATCGTAGCACGAAGAAAGACGGCAGCTGGTGGCTGCCGTCTGCTCGTGACGTGTCACGAGGGAAGGGGGGTGTCCTGCCTTGGGCGAGGCGGAGGGTGAATATCAGTCGTCGATGTGCGCCAAGAAGCTGCGGAAGTCGGCCGGGCCCTTGCAGCTCGAGACGCTGGCGTTCACGAAGCCGATGGTGAACTGGTACCTGCCGTCGCCGAGGCAGCGGAGGTAGCCCAGTTCCTTGAAGACGTGGAGACACCGCGCGTTGCGGTCCTCGTGCTCGTAGCCGGCGAGTTGCTTGGCGGTGAACTCACCCCACGAGGAGCGGCTCTCGGCGAAGCCGAGGAGCTTCTTGGCGAACGAGTCACAGCCGTGATAGCCGAAGTAGCCCTCGAACTCGGCCTTCATCAGCATCTGCGGGGTCAGGACGTGGTTGGCCGGGACGAGTTCACGGTCCGCGGTGGCGCGGAGGTGGAAGCCGTACATCTTGGCGTACAGGGCGTAGGGGCGGCCATCGCCGGGGGCGCGGAGGTAGACGTCGGTCGCGCTCTCGAATTTCTTGGGGTCGGTCCCGGTGATCTCGTGCGGGGTCGTCAGTAGGCTCTCGACGGCAGCGCCGTTCAACAGGCTTGCGGTGATCATGGTCAACGTTCTCCAGGGTTGTGATGAAGCAGGCAGGACATCTGCGCTCGCGACGTACTTCCCAACTGGGAAGGCGAGTGCAGATCGATACCTGCTTCTTTGCCGGTTCTGTCAAAGGGCGTCCGCGACCCTACGACTGGCCAAAAAACAACGCAAGGGTCTAAGAGGCCGGATACAATTGGGGGCAATTTCGCCCAAAAATGCATTTTCTCTCTATTGTAGTAAATCGATGTCGACTTTCTTGGCCATGAGATGCCCTAAACGGGGGTTCCGAAATCGGGCGACGACGATTTTTCCTCTATTCCTAGAGCTGTACGCGTTCCAACGATCTTTTCGGCCGTCTCGTGCCGATTCCTGCTTCTTGTTTTTCAGATGCGGAAAATCGCCACTCTCGGGAGTGGTGTGGTGGAGCTGAGGGGAGTTGAACCCCTGACCTCCCCGGCACGCCGGGGCGCTCTCGCCAAAATGACCACTGATGAGTGGTGTGGTGGAGCTGAGGGGAGTTGAACCCCTGACCTCTTCCATGCCATGGAAGCGCTCTAGCCAACTGAGCTACAGCCCCACGTGTGGGCGAACGATGATGAGAGAAGATGGTGCGCCCGGCAGGATTTGAACCTACGACTTCCAGATCCGCAATCTGGCGTTCTATCCGGGCTGAACTACGGGCGCACTGGTCTGAACGAACTGGCGCCGCGGGTCGATTGCGGAGCCACGGAAGGGTAGCAAGGACGACTGGGGGCCACAAGCGCGGTTTTGACTCCGGAGGCGTTCCCAACTGTGAACTATCTTTTGCGTGATTCGAGAGGTTGGGACACTAATCCTATAGAGTTTTTTGGGCAAGGAAAGCAGATTGCCTTTGGAAGATCGGCAAGCCAAAAAACACGTTTTTGTAGAGGCATTTTTTCGCCCTCGCCGAAGCCGCTTTTTTTGGGCGTTTTCCGGCGTACCGTTTGCCGCGAGCGTGGAACCGGGAACGCAGCTCGTTCAAACCCCCGGTGAATCTCCGCTCTCATATCACCCCAGTTTGGAGGGATTCTGATGTCCAAGTTGATGTGGCCCATCGTGCACCCGTTCATCACGGTGCTCGGCCTGGTCGGTGTCGTCGTCATGTCGGCGGGCGGGTACAAGATCTACGAAGTCGTCATGCTGCTGTCGGGCTACTGGACCGCTGACACGGTGGCCGGTCACGCCGAGTACATCAGCAACTTCGGCCTGAACGTGGCCTACGTCACGGGCGGGCTCGTGGCGCTCGTGAAGTCTGGCTGGCTCACCCGCATCGCCGTGATCGGCTGGCAGGCGTGGTCCGAGAAGTCTGCACTAGCTCGTGAAGCGGCGGCGATCGAACGCCAGGGTCTCACTGAACTGCTGACCGCGTTCAAGGAAGGGAAAATCATCGCCCGCCCTTGAGTAGGGGGGCACCGTCGTCGCTGGCTCGCAGTGCCTTGATCAAGGCTGTCAAAGGAGCGGTGCTCAGTTACGTACAATGGATAGCACAGCCGTTCCTCGACCCTTTGGTCGAACCCATCCTGACCAGTTTTCTGGCATCGGCGCATGATCTCCACATCTGGATCAGGGGGCCGCCCCTGGGATGTGTTGTCTGACGCAACCAAGAAGTCCAAGAACATTCGCCCCGCGCGCCACTTGCGCGTCGGGGCCCAGACCTCCATCGACAGTGTCGAGCCCGCATCCGTTGTTGGTCGTACGAGAAGGAGATTTCCCGTGAAGAAGACGTTGTGATGACAACCTGAAACCTCGCCACCCATTCACTTGGGCATTTACTAGGCTCACCAACTGAGCCTCCGCCCCTCGCCGCTAGCCGGCGAGGGGTCTTTTTTGACTTACACCGCAGTAATCAGGCGCTCCACCTCGTTCACGGTCTCTTCCAGTTTGCCTTCGCGGTTCACCACCTGCGCGTCGCAGAGCGCGGCCTTGGCCAGCTCGTGCTCCATGCTCTCGATGCGATGCTTCAGCTCCTCGGCCGGCATGGCCGCGCGGCCGGTGATGTGCGCCACCAGCTGCTCGGTGCTCTCGGGCAAAACAAAGATAGAAAGCAGGCGGATGGGACGCTCGCCGCCCAGCAGCTCCGGGTGTGCCTTGAGCGCCTCCAGTCCTTGCATGTCGATCTCGCGCAGCACGGTCTTGCCGGCGCGCACTGCCTCCACGATCTCCGCCGTCACCGTCCCGTAGCGCGCGCTCTGGTGCACCAGCTGCCACTCCAAGAATTTGCCGCCTTTAATCCACTCGTCGAATTGAGTGTCATCCAAAAAGTAGTACGACTCGTCGCCCTCGCCCGGCCGCCGCGCACGCGTGGTGGCGGAGCGGGGGAGGTGGAACTCCGGGTGGCGGGCGCGCAGCGTCTTCACGATCGAACTCTTGCCCACACCGCTGGGGCCGATGAGCAAAATAAGCTTGCCGTCTGGGGTCGCTGACGCCATGCGCCGGCAATCCTAGAGGCCTTTGGACAGTTGCGCAAAATGCGATCTTCGTGTACAATAAGAGGATTGCTCTTTACACAGCTCCCAAGGCGGGAGAGACGAGGGACGGCGGCGGACACTCCATCTTTTGGAGCTTGCTTCCGCGATCGGCCGCCCCTCTTCCCTCCCTGCCTATGCCTGCGGACCTAGCCGCCCGCACCCAATAGGATCCCTCCTCCACGGAGGGAACTACCTGCACAAACACACACAATGCCGAGCTTCCCGGCCACTGGAAGAGGCCCTGTCCCGGCCCTTCGGGACCACACAAACACACAAGGAGGCGAGCCCATTTCTCGCCAACGCAGGTAGGGAGCGCGACCCTGGCCGGTCGCACTCTCGATCAACTGATCGAGATCAACCGGGCGTCGTCCCTTTATGGGGCGGCGCCCGTTTTCTTTTTCCTGGGGATGAGTACCATGCCTCCATGCCTCGCCCGAAGATTGCCGTCATCCACGTGGGCGGCTCGATCGGCATGGTGCGCAACCAGAAGACCGGACGCATCGAGCAGATCGAGTCCGTCACGGATATCCATCGCTTCGTCCCTGAGCTCCAGAAGGAAGTCTCGCTCGAGTTCTTCTCGCTGCAGAACATCATCTCGTCCGAGATCCGCTCCGAGCACTGGACGGAGATCGTCCGCACCATCGCGGGTGTGTATGACGACTACGAGGGCTTCGTGGTGATCCACGGCACCAACACCATGAGCTACACGGCGGCGGCCCTCAGCTTCGCGCTGCAGAACCTCAGCAAGCCGATCGTGTTCACGGGTTCCATCCTGCCCATCAACGACATCGGCGGCGACAGCCGCGTGAACCTCGTGTACGCCGTGCGCACCGCCCAGCTCGATCTGGCGGAGGTCTGCATCACGCTCGGTCCCAAGGTGCTGCGCGGCAACCGTGCCGTGAAGACCGACCACGCCATCTTCGAGACCTTCGAGACGCCCAAGCTGGCCCCGCTGGCCGAGTTCCACACCGGCGTGAACCTGAACCCCATGCGCACCGTCCGCCGCAAGCGCACGCTGGCCTGCAAGCCTGAGTTCGACAGCAACGTGGTCTGCGTCACGCTCCATCCGGGCGCGCCCATGCGCTACTACGACGCCGTCCTCGACGCCGCCCCGCACGGCATCGTGCTGCGCGCCTACGGCCTCGGTCTCCTCCCCGAGGAGCTCGTGCCGTGGCTCCGCCGCGCCAACGACCGCAACATCCCCGTGGTCATCGTCTCGCAGCTCATCCGCGGCAGCATCGACCTGCACAACTACCACATGCAGCTCACGCTCGAGCAGCTGGGAGTCATCTCGGCCAAGAACATGACGACCGAGTGTGCCATCGCCAAGCTCATGTGGGCCCTGCCCCAAGCCAAGTCCGAGTCTCGGTTGAAAGAGTTAATGGAGAGGAATTTGGCAGGGGAGTTGGATGAGTAATTGGTACTTTTGGCAACGCGCCAAAAGTACCCAAAAGCGCTGGCGCGCCGAGCCCCTCTCCATGGTTCTGCTTGGTGGTGACGGTAAAGACCCTGGTGGCTGGATACTTCGTGCCCCTTCACCCCCGGCCGGCGCGCGCCCCTCCGCAGGCAAAGACGCGACCGTGCGCCTGGGGGCGATATTCGGTGCTGCTACATCCCTCAACCGGGTGGCCGCCTCGTTGTGGTGCCGTCGCGCGATTGGCGAAGCTGTCCGCGAATAATGGCGGCGCACTGTTTGAGCGGCGCGCTTCCGCAGAAGAGCGCGCCGCGAGTTTGCGCCGCCCGCGGACCGAGCCATTTCGCGCAGGCACCACAACGTCAGCGGCCTGTTTCTTTCTCCACTTTCTTTGCGCCAAAGAAAGTGGATACCAATCGCGCTGTCCAAAGTACCAATTAGTCTTTCTTGCTCTTATTCTCTTTCTCCTCGATCAAACCTTTGCCCACAATCGAACCCACCGCTCCACCAATCACCAGACCGACGATCAGCGAGTTGATGAGGCCCGACTTTTTCTTCTTCTTTTTATCCCCGGTGGGAGCCTCCTGGGCCGGTGCTTTCTTCTTGCGGAAGAACATAGGCGGGGGGGGATTAGACGGCCATGCCGTGGTGATTCTGGAAGTATTCGACGACCATCGTCTCAAGCTCTTTGAGCTGCTCCGCGCTGCGGGCCTCAATGCTGATGGTCAGGCAGGGCGTGGTGTTGCTCTGGCGAATGCCGACCCACGCGCCGCCGTCGAACGAGATGCGCGCACCGTCGAGCGTCGCTACGTCGTTGGTCTTCTGGAAGTGCTCGGTCACGGCCTTCACGACCGCGCCCTTCTTGTCGTCGTCACAGTGCGGGCGGCGCTCGTGCGCTTGGTGAACGGTGGGGAACTCGGCCAGGATCTGCGACAGCGGCTTGCCGGCGCGCTTCACGATGTCGAGCACACGCAGGGCCGCGATCACCGCATCGTCCACGCCGTAGTAGCCCTCGGCGAACAGGAAGTGGCCCGAGGTCTCGCCGCCGAGCAGTGCGCCCTCGCGTTGCATCACCTGCTGCACGAACGACCGGCCGACCTTACTCATGTGGGCCTTGCCGCCCATCTTCTCCATTTCGCTGGGGATCAGGCCAGAGCTGGTGACCGTGCAGACCACGCTGTTGCCTGGGTTGCGGCTGAGCATGTCCTTGGCCATTAGAAGTAGGATCTCGTCGTTGGAGCGGATCTTGCCCTGCTCATCCACCACACCCAGGCGGTCACCGTCGCCGTCAAAGGCCAGGCCCATAGCCAGCTTCTCACCAGTCACGATGCCCTGCAGGTCCTTGAGCGTGCTGTGCTGGCTGGGGTCCGGGTGGTGGTTCGGGAAGGTGCCGTCCGGCTCGATATAGAGGCCGGAGATGGAGGCACCCGCCTCGCCAAGGATCTCGGTATAGAGCGGTCCGGCCACGCCGTTACCGCCATCGACGCCGATCGTCAGGCCGGCAGCGACGTTCGTAAACTGCTTCTTGAGATGCGTCTTGTAGGGCGTCGTCGCATCGAGCTCCTCGGCCGAGCCGCCGGGCGCGGCGTCGAAACGCTGCTCCTGGCAGCGCTTGAGGATTCCTTGGATGTCGGCGCCGAAGAAACCCTGCGCCTTGGCGAGCGAGAGCTTCAGGCCGTTGTCGTGGCCCGGATTGTGGCTGGCGCTCACCTGGGCGCCGGCGTCGAGATCGAAGTGGCAGATGGCGAAGTAGTTGAGCGGCGTCGGCGTCTGGCCAATGCGCAGCGCCTTGCAGCCCGAAGCAACCAGCCCTTCCACGAGTGCCGCCTCAAAGGCCGGGCTCGTCACACGGCAGTCGCGTCCGACGGCGATCGTCGGGTTGGCTTTCTTCGTGCGCTCGCGCACCTCAGATCCGAAGGCCTGCCCCATCAAGCGGTAGAGGTCGGCCGAGAGCTGGTTCTCAGCGTGGCCGCGGATGTCGTAAGCGCGGAAGACGCGGGTGTCGATGACGGTCATGCGCCATCGAGACTAGGCCAAGAACCCCCGGATATCGAGAGCGATACCGGGGATTTGTTGTATACATAATGTATTCAACTTTTTCCTTCAGGGGCTGCGCTCTTCGTGACTTCGCCTTAGCCGAGCAGGATCTGGACGATGAAGCTGGCCAATAGGTAGCTGATGAGGATCACCACCAGGCCGATGCCGGCGCGGATGATGAGGCTCTTGCCCTTGCTGAACATGTCCTGGTTGCCGGCCGAGAGGATCATCAAGAAGGCCGCGTAGACCACCACCGCCAGGGCGATGATGAGGATCAGGCCGAGGATGCCCTGCACGATCTGCACGGCACGGCCGATGAGGGGTACCGCGCTCGGCGCATCAGGGATGCCGAAGTCGTTGATGCCGAAGGTCTGCTTGATGGCCTCGGCGGTGATGAGCAGGATGCACGCCGCCGCGATCGAGACGGCCATGGCCTTCATGCGGTCGCCGCCG
The DNA here is from genome assembly GCA_018061525.1 of Candidatus Peribacteraceae bacterium. GTDB lineage: Bacteria > Patescibacteriota > Gracilibacteria > Peribacterales > Peribacteraceae > JAGOUB01. The sequence continues at coordinate 11,015 of JAGOUB010000003.1, read as the reverse complement.
TCGCTTGGGCTGGTGAGGGCGCGGATGCCGGTGACGATGACGACGACGATGGTGACGACGGCGAAGAACGTGAGGGCCCAACTGAGCACGCCCATCACCTCGGCGCTCACCACGGCCGCGCCGGCGGCGGCACCGCCCGGTGTGGCCAGCGCGCCCTGCTCGCCACCCGCCGTGAAAAAAGCGACGATGAAGCGCGGCGAGAGGTAGGCGAGCATGACCGACGCCAGCGTGGTGGCGATGGCCTTGCGGGCGCGGCCCTGCTCGTCCTCATTGGAGCTGTAGATCATCGTGAAGCCGTTACGCACCACCGCGAACACGCCGGTGGCGATTACCAGCAGCTGGAAGCGGTCGATGGCGTATTCCACCAGTGAGATGGCGCAATCGGCGCCGCTACAACTGCCCCCAAAGAAAGCCTGCAGGGTGCCGGCGGCGCCCTGGGCGGCCTCGCTTGCCACGCCCTGGGCGTGCGCCGCCAACGGCAGGGCCAGGCCCAGGCCGAAGGCAATCCAGGCGGTGAGGGAGGGGAGGCGCTTCACAGGGAGAGGAAGAAATTGAGGAGCACGTAGCAGCTGACCACCACGGCGATGGCGACGACGGCGGTCGACATGCCCTTCTTGGCGGCGTCCTTCTGGCCCTCGTCGATCGAGACCACCAGCATGATGCCGGCGGCGATAAACCAGAAGACGGCCAAGGCGCCGAAGAGCGTCAGTAAGAAGTTGGCCACGCCGACAATTTCTTCACCCAGCACGGCGGTGCCAGCATCAGGCGAAAAGCCGGCCACGAGCACGTTGGCGATGGTGATGACGGCCACGCCCACGAAGCAGCTCGTTAGGCGCTTCTTGGCTTTGTCCTTCTCGCCGTCGTCCTGCACCAGCACCAAGCGGAAGGCGGTGATGACGATCACGACCGTCACTAGTGCCGCCAGGATGAGCTTGATGTAGAGGATGACGTTCACGTAGGCCTGGTTGAGCGGCTCCACGTTCACGAGCGTGCCCTGCGCCGACGAACCGAACGCGTCCACGAAGAAGCTCGCCAAGCTCATGTAGGCGCAACCGTAGATGGCCTGCTCATAGCCGCCCTTCGCCGTCTTCGTCGCTTCCTCGTCATTGCTCTGGTAGAGCATGCGGAAGGCGTAGAAAAAGAAGTTGGCGAGCGCGCCGGCCACGAACACCACGCGCATCGCCGGAAAGGCGACGGTCTGGAGGTACGCGCTAGCGCCCGCCGCGCCACCCACCGCGCAGGGCAGGTTCGTGAACGGGCAGGGGTTGATCTGCGCGTGGGCGGTGCCCATGAGCAGTCCCAGCAATGCCGGCAGGAGCGACCAGAAGAGGACCAATCGAGATAGTATAGCCGAAAACCGGCGTTTTCTCCAGTCCTTTTGCCCTCCAAAACGCCTAAAACCCGCCTTGCGGGTGCGGGAATTGGCCGCTAGAGTGCCGTCCCGGCTGGTGGCGTCCTGTCGCCGCTTCCGTTACCATCCTCTTCGCATGGCCAAGAAACCAGTCCCCAAAAAGCACCGCGCCAAGCGCGCGACCCGCATGCAGCACTCGCACTACCTCAGCTTGGAAGTGCGCCGCCTGCGCGATAAGAGCCAGTCCCCGTACGCCGCTCCGGCTGTGCCGAAGAACCAGGGCGACAAGGCTCTCAAGAGCATCACGCGCATCAAGGCCTAAGGCCACGACGCGCCTTTCTCCCTCCCGCCATGGCCCGCCGCCATCTCTCGCGTATTGCCGTCATGCAGGTGCTGTTTGAGCGCGAGGTGCGCCCCGAGATCGATCCCGGCATGGCCCTCTCGCGCAATTTGAAAGAGCTCGGCGAGGCCGACGACGACTTCGCCAGCAGCCTGCTCGAGGGCACGCTGGCCGAGGAGGTCGCTTTGAAGGAGCTCATCCAGAAGCATGCTCCGGGTTGGAGTTTGGAGCGCATGGATCCCATTTCGCGCTGTGTGCTCTGCTGCAGCGCCTACGAACTGACCAAGAACGCCGATATCCCCGTGCCCGTCGTCATTAACGAGGCCATCGAGATCGCCAAGGAGTTCGGCTCCGACGAGAGCGGCAAATTCGTGAATGGCGTTTTGAACGCTCTCGCCCACGAGATTCGCCCGGCTGAGGCCCGTCCGCCCAAGTCCGTCCCCGTGCCCGAGCCGCCCGCCGAGGGGGGTCTCGCCGCCTAAGGCGCCTTTGGCTATCCTCGCCCTATGACCGAGCAGCAGCCCCGACCGTTCATTCTCCTCGAGAAGGCGATCGATTGCTCGTTCCGCAAAAAGGACCTGCTGGCCCAGGCTCTCACGCACCGCAGTGCCGCCCGCCAGGCCCGTGCCACCGGCCATAACGAGCGTCTGGAGTTCCTCGGCGACGCCGTCTTGGAACTGGCCACCACCGAGTATCTCTTCCACCTCAGCTCCAAGCCCGAAGGCGAATTGACCAACTGGCGCTCGGCGCTGGTGCAGCGCGACAACCTCGCCGCCGTCGCCCGCGACCTCAAGCTGGGCGATTTTATGCTCATGAGTCACGGCGAAGAGGCCAGCGGCGGCCGCGACCGCGACTCGCTCCTGGCCAATACGCTCGAGGCTCTCATCGGCGCTGTCTTCCTCGATCGCGGCTTCGAGGCGGCCAAGGAGTTCTGCTCCAAGTTCATCCTGCTCCGCCTGCAGCACCTGCTGGCGCTCGGCAAGGACCGCGACGAGAAGAGCGTCTTCCAAGAGGAGGCGCAGGAGCGCCTCGGCGTCACCCCGCACTACGTCACCGTCGACGCGCTGGGTCCCGACCACGACAAGTCCTTCACCTGCGCCGTGTTCATCGGCGAGGAGAAAGTGGCCGAGGGCACCGGCAGCAGTAAGCAGCGCGCCGAGCAGGCGGCCGCCAAGGCCGGCCTCAAAGCTAAGAAGTGGAACTAAAAAGCCTCCCGGATGGACCAGGAGGTAAGGAGGCTGGCATGCCAGCGCATTGTTAGAGGATGGCTTCGCCCAAGCAAAGGAGACCGCCGATGACGATGCACACCATGCTCGCGGCCGGGATGATCCAGCCGAGGATGATTGCGATCAGCATGACCGCCGTCACCCGGACCAGGTACATCCAGATTTCGATTTCGGTCCAGCGCTGGCGCGGCCGGGGCGGAATCTCATCGTAGGGGATAGGTGCCAGTCCGGCCGACGGACGTCGGTGTTTCAGCGCGATCATGGATTCCTCGTTGCTGAGGGTGGAACTGGGAAGGAACGGGCGCCCGCACGGTGTATGCCTCGTCTGAAATGATGTCAAAGAGAGAGCGTATCCCTGTCTTATTGACCTTTTTGGACCATACGATCGTTCGGTCACCAAACAATTTTCCTGCCTCATGTAATGATTAATTGCTTGCTACTATCTAAAATGGTTTTTTTAGAGTAGAATGTATTAAATAACAAACAGTACTCACCAACCCGAGGCCCAGTCTGCCCGTCAGTCGCGCTTGCAGCGTGCCCTGCCCTGGGTGCTGACAGGACTCCTCTTGGCGCCCCTGGCGCTGGTGCCGTCGTCCTCGCCTTTTGGCGATATGCATGCCCGTATCGTCAACCAGTGGCGTCCCTCTTCTTCGGCTGGCGGCCAGTCGTCTTCGCGCGCGCCGGTCTCGTCGCGCCGCGCGGCGGCCTGGTCCTCATCCGTACGTCGCGCCGCCGCTTCATCGTCCTCGTCCGTGCGCCGCTCCGCCCTCATCACCGCCCAGCGCCGTTCTTCCGCTTCCAGCCTGGCTCGCTCGTCGTACGCCTCATCGCTCTCCAGCCTAGCGGCCGTCGTGCGCTCCAGCCGTTCGACGCGCGCCATCTCCCGCGACGATTTCCGCCCCGCCGCCCCCGAGGCCGCCTTCCCGGCCTTCGGCTCGGCCGTGATGCCCATCTCCCGCGTGCCCAACTGGGGTGTCATGGAGACGCCGGCCGAATGGACCCGCTCCCATGAGCAGATGAGCGCCGACGATTTTGTCTCTCTGCCTCCGTACGACCTCTCCGAGCTGACGATCCCGATGGATACCCTCTCGCCGGAGCGCACGCCCGAGCACGTCCGCCTTATCACCGCCAAGTTGGCGTACTCCACGCGCTATTTTGGCCGCTATGACCTCGACAGCGGCGAGTTCGAGGGCGCCCACGCTGGCATCGACATCAAGTTGGCCTTGGATACGCCGGTGGCGGCCATTGGCGGCGGCCGGGTAAGCACGGTGGGTTCGGACGACCTCCTGGGCACGTACGTCATCATCGAGCACCACCTGGACGACGGCACCTACTTCTCCATCTACGGCCACCTGGGCATCGTGTCTGTCGCTCCGGGTGACGATGTGGCCGCCGGCCAGACGATCGGCAAAGTTGGTCTGACAGGGGAGAGCGCCAGCCCTCACGTCCACCTGCAGATCGACCGCGACGACGGCGTCCGCCCCCACCTTCCCTACCGGGCCGGCCTGCCGATCACCAATCCCGCCGACGCCATCTGGACCGTGAACCCGATCCTGTTCATCCAGCGCCACACCGCGCTCTGAACGAAAAAGGCGGCCCGGAGGCCGCCTCTTTCCGTTTGAGCAGGTTCTTTTACGCGTCGCGGCAGAGGGCCGTGTCGTTGACCGCGTCGACGACGTCGTCCGTGCTCATGCCAATCACCTGGCCGAGCTGGGCCGCGAACCACTGGATTGCTCCCTGCGTCGGGGGCGGGGTCAGGCGGACGATGTAGGTCTGGAGCGAACAGATGGCTTCCTCCTGCTCGTCGGACATCTCACCGAGCTCGCCACCACCGAAGCCTCCCGGGGGCAGGCCGGCGCCGATGTTGCCGAAGAACTTCTGGAAGACACGGAACTCATTGGTGCGGTGGCCAGCGTGGTTCGAGGGGGCGCCCTCCTGCGAGAGGCTGTTGAAGGGGCCGGAACCGCCGGAGCTGGACGAAGACTCACTGGACTCCGAGGAGCTGCTCGACGAGCTGGACTCGCTGGAGGAGCTCGACGACTCGCTGCTGGAGCTGGAGCTGCTGGAGGACGACGACGAGCCGGAGCCGTCGCCGCCGCAACCCAGGGCCAGGTCATCGACCTCATCGTCGCTCAACGGGCGGCCGTAGAGGCGGACATCGTCGATCTCGCCGTTGTAGTAGTAGTTGCCGTTGATGCCGCCGATCACGAGGCCCTGCGTGGCGCTGGTGAAGCTGCTCGGCACCGAGAAGGCCGTAGCGGCGGTGTTGCCGTCCACGACGATCTTCAGGATGTTCGTGCTGTCATTGAAGACCACGGCGACGTGGTGCCAGACGCCCGGCGTCAGGCCGAGGCCCGTCGTACCGAGGAAGTTGCCCGGCAGGCCGAGGTCGTAGCTCCAGAACTCCAGCTCGCTGCCGTGCTGGTAGATGGCGTACTGCTCGCCGATGCTGTCGCGGCTGCGGCGCAGGATGAGCGTGTAGCCCTCGCCGATGGCGGCGGGCTTGATCCAGGCGCTCAGGGTCAGGTCATCGACGTTGTAGTCGCCGGAGGCCGGGGCCAGGACGAAGTCGTCCGAGCCGTCAAAGTCGAGGTGAGCGGCATTGGTATCGATCGTGGGGGCGTTAGCCGTGGCGGACCAGCCGGCCTCGAGGCCGTTCTGGAGGGCGCCGTCATGGCCGTTGCCCGAGGCGTCGGCCGTGGTTGTGCCCGTGTTCTCCTCGAAGGGCCAGTAGGCCATCAGCGAAACGTCGCTCACGTCCTCACAGGCAACGCTGCTGGAGGAAGAGCTGGACTCGGAAGAGGACGAGGACTCGGAGCTGCTGGAGCTGGAGGACGAGGAACCGTCGGTGTCGACGCACTCGCCGTTGGCGAGGGCGACAACGTCGTCGGAGTCGAGGGCGGCCGAGTAAACGCGAACGTCGTCGAGGTCGCCGTAGAAGTAGCCCGTGGCGGCGTCGTGGCGGGCGCCGATCTCGACCGCGTTGGTGACGGTGTCGATGGCGACGGCGAACGTGCCGGACTTCTTCAGGACGCCGTCGAGGTAGTAGGCCCAGTTGCCGGCTCCGTCGTAGGAGAAGGCGACATGGTGCCAACCGGCCGTCGGGATCTCATCGCCCGAGATCGTGATGTTGTTGGCGCCGTTCACGCCGTCCGTAAAGAGGTACGTCGTACCGCTCACGTCGGCCATGAGAAGGATGAACTTCTGGTCGGCGCCGTTGCCGTTATTGCCGAGCGAAACCAGGGTGCCCTGGTTCGTCGGGGCGATCTGGTTCATCCAAAGCGAGATCGTGCGGGCGTCGTTGCCGTCGGGCAGGCCGGTCACATCCGTATCGAGAATGTAGCCGTTGCTGCTGAACGAGCCTGCCGAGGGCGAGGTGAAGTCGAGGGGCGTGGGCGTGGACGAGGTCCAGCCGGCGCCGTCCTGGAGGGTGCCCTGGTTGTTGTAGATCGTGGAATCAGCCGCGCCGATGCTGGTGCCCTCATCGAGCTTCCAGTAAGCGACCAGGTTGGCGTCCTCGGGATTGCAGGCGACCACAGGCTCGCTGCTGGAGCTACCCGAGTCCGACGAGCTGCTGCTTGAGTCGGATGATGAGGAGCTGGAATCGGAGGAAGAGCTACTGGAATCCGAAGATGAGCTGCTGCTTGTGACCGGATCAGGGCACTCGCTGGCGGCCAGAGCCGCAACGCGCTCGGCGCCGAGGACGGAGTTGTACACGCGAACGTCGTCCATGAGGCCGCTAAACGCCTGCGCACCAACGACGGAGCGATAGCCGATCTCAAACGGTTGATCATTGGCGATGGTGTTGGCGGCCAAGGCATCGATGCTCGGGGTGCCGGTAACGTCAGCGCCGTCGACGTAGATTTTCACGCCGGAGGCGGCACCAGAACCGTCGTAGGTGAATGTGAGGTGGTGCCAGGCACCCGACGAGATGGCCGAAGCAGCCGGGACAACGGTGTAGAAGCCGGCGTCGTAGTCGTTGAGCAGCCAGAGCTCGGGCACACCGTTATTGAGCGTGAAGAGGTAACCGCGGCGGGCGTTGTTCGTATCGTCGATCTTGTGCATGACCGTCTGGTAGCCGCTGAAGGAGTCGGCCTTTACCCAGGCGCTGCCCGAGAAGGTGTTGGCAGTATCAAAGTCGAGGCTGGCATTATCACCTACCGTCACGACCGTGTTCGATCCATTGAAAGCAAGTGCCGAGACGTTGGCAAAGCTCGTGGGCTGGGCGTCGGACGACCAGCTGCCCGAGGCGATGGTGCCTGTGTCGTCGGCGCCGGCCGTGTCGTTGGCCGTCGTGCCTCCGTTCTCATCAAACTTCCAGTAGGCGGCCAAATCGGACTCATCGGGCTCGCAAGCCGCGGCCGAAGACGAAGAGGACGAATCCGACGAACTAGAGGATGAGTCGCTGGAAGAAGATGAGGAAGACGGAGCGGCATAGGTCACCTCGCAGGTGACCGGCGTGCCGGCCTGGCTTGTGCCGTCCGTGGCCGTGATCTGGACTACGTAGGTGCCGTACATCGGGATGCCGCCGTTCACGTGCGTGTCGGAAGTCACCACCGTGGTGCCGACGGCCGTGGGGCCGGAGATGATCTTGTACTCGTAACTGAGGGGAGCGACGGCGCTCGGGCTCGTGATGTCCTCCCACTCGAAGGCGATAAAGCCGGTCGTGTTGGTGCTGCCGCAGGGCTGGATGGCGGCCAGCGAGTCGTACGTGCCGTTGGCCTGGTCGCGGAAGCCCAAGAAGTTCGTGACGGGCATCGGGCTGTTGTCGACGATGATCGTCCAGTAGGCGCTCCAGTCGCTGGCGTTGCCCAGGGCGTCAACCGCCTTTACGTGCCAGTAGTAGGTGCCTTCAGGCGTGCCAGCGGCGTTAATCTCGGAGGCCGAGAGCGGGCCGGAGGTGTAGGCCGGAGTCGTGAACGAGCCGTCCAGATTCGTGGCCGGGTTCGTAGCGGACTGATAGATGTACGTGACGGGCGACGACGGGTCGGTCTCATCGGTCCAATCGAGGAGTCCAACCATAGCCGTCGTCAGGGTGATGCCATCGGCGGGAGAGAGGTGCGTGGGCACGTCCGGAGCCGTCGAGTCAGCCGGGGGAATGGGCAGTTCGTAATAGGCCACGCAGTGGGTCTCGCCGTTCGAGACGGGGAAAGAGATCTCGTAGTTGTTCGTGCCGTCGCCGGTATCGGTGCCGGCGCAATAGAAACCGAGGATATCGGTGTCGTTATCCCACGCTCCCGCCTCAAGCTTGGCCACGTTGTAGCGGCCGTCGGCGACCACGTTCTCGGCCACCACTAGGCCGTTCACATCAGTCATGCCGATCGACACGTAGGGCGTGGCGTCGTTGAAGCCGAGATACGGTCCTGAATAATCCGTGAGATGTTGGTGGATCGTACCGAATTCCACGCCGGACTGGGGCACGCAACCGCTGGGGATCGCGTAGGACCCGAGGTTATCGGGGGCGTTGGCCCCGCGCGAGACGACGGTGCTAGCCGGACACGCGTACGAGTGCACGACGAGATCGCCCTTGTTCGGCTCAAAATCGAACGTGGTCTGGTCGCCCAAAATGGTGATGGCGAAGCTGTCGATGTTCCCGGTGAAGCCGCTCGGATAGGGCTCTCCCACGCGTAGGCCGAGCCAGGAGTCGGTCGTGCGGGTCTTCACGCCGGGGTAATCGATGAGGATCTGGCTCCAGCTCTTAAGCGTACTGCCGGCGACGCCGGTCACTCCGATGTTCGGACCGCCGGTGGGGGCGGGCCAGGTTGCGCCAGAGTAGTTCCACTGGGCCGAGCCGCCAGCGAAGGCGTCCCAGGTCTGCCAGGTGTCAGCCGTCACTGTGCCGTTCTGCTGGGGCACGAAGACTAAGCGGCGTTGCCAGGTGTCACTCCCGTTAAAGTCGACGTTGAAGTTCAGGTACGGGGCGGCGTTCGGGCCAGCGCCGTTGCCGGCGGACTGCGAGAGCGTCGTGAATGTCAGCCCGCCAATGTCGGAGAGCAAGACGTTCTCAAACTGGTACGTTGCCAGGTTCGAGCGCTGCGTGCCGCTCACGCTGATCTGAGCGCTGCCGGCACCCAGCGGAGGTGTACTCGGTCCTTCCACCATCGAGCCGAGCGCATTATTGACCGTGTCATTGGAATCGTTGTAGAAGAACCACTTGTCCAAACCGTCGGCTGCCACGATGGCGGGGACGGAAGACGTGGTGTCGAGATCGGCGTACGTCACTTCGATGGTGCCTGCGGCCTGCGCGATGCCCGGCAGTCCAACGCCAGCAAGCGTGAAGGAGGCCAGGTAGACGGGTAGCATAAACGACGCCACGCGCCGCCTGAAGGTACGAAGACGCGACTCTGTCATGGGAGAGTGGAGGAAGGGGATGATTCCCATTGATACTATTGTTTTGTGCATTTTGTACAAGTTATTTGACGTATTTGACGGCTTTAATTTGGGTGCGGACATTCTACCAGAGAATGCCAAAGTCTTCCAGACTCCTAAGGGCGCCTTCGTGAAGGAGTCTAAGGGAGAACGGAAGGATTGGTACGGACCGAAAGAGGCGGGACGGGCGCGCGGCCCGGCTCACTTCATCTGGATCTCGATGTCGACGCCCGACGGCAGGCTGAGACCCTGGAGGCTCTCCACCGTCTTGAAGGTGGTCTCCGTCAGGTCGATCAAGCGGCGGTGCGTGCGCATCTCGTACTGGTCGCGAGCGTTCTTGTGGACGAAGAACGACTTGTTGACCGTGAACTTGCGGATCTTGGTGGGCAGCGGGAGCGGGCCGTGGATGACGGCGCCGCTGCGCTCGGCAGCCTCGATGATCTTCTGCGCGGCCTCGTCGAGGACGCGGTAATCGAAGGCGCTCAGGCGGATGCGGATGCCCGGGATGCCTCCTTCCTTGCCCTTCTTCGACGAAGCGGCCGCGGCCTCGGGGGCAGCTGCCTTATCCGCCTTCTTGGTGGCGGGGATCTTCTTCTCGGCGGTCTTTTTCTTGGGAGCGGTGGCCATGGCCTTGGGCGGGAAGGAACGGAAGGGGTTAGAGAGGAGGCTTGGAGGGCGGGGAGTATCACCGCCCTCCGAAGCTCCGTCAATGGACGATTACTTGTTGATCTTCGTGACCACGCCGGCGCCGACAGTGCGGCCGCCCTCGCGGATGGCGAAGCGGGTGCCGTCTTCGAGAGCGACGGGAACGCCGAGCTTGACGACGAACTTGATGTTGTCGCCCGGCATGACCATTTCCACGTTCTCGGGGAGGGTGACCTCGCCCGTCACATCCGTCGTGCGGATGTAGAACTGGGGCTTGTAACCCTTGAAGAACGGAGTGTGGCGACCGCCTTCCTCCTTGGTGAGGATATACACCTCGGCGTCGAACTCGGTGTGGGGCTTGATGGAGCCCGGCTTGCAGAGGACCTGGCCGCGCTCGACGTCCTCGCGCTCAATACCGCGGAGGAGCAGACCAACGTTGTCGCCGGCCATACCCTCATCGAGGAGCTTGTGGAACATTTCAACGCCGGTGCAGACCGTCTTCTTGGTCTCGCGGATGCCCACGATCTCGACTTCGTCGTTGATGTGGACCTTGCCGGAGTCGATGCGGCCCGTGACGACGGTGCCGCGACCCTTGATGGAGAAGACGTCCTCGACCGACATGAGGAACGGCTTGTCCGTCTCGCGCTTGGGATCGGGGATGTAGGTGTCGAGGGCCTCGACGAGCTTCTTGATGGCCTCGACGCCTTCAGGCTTGCCTTCGACGGCAGCCAGGGCGGAGCCACGGATGATCGGCGTCGCGTCGCCGGGGAAGCCGTACTTCGTGAGGAGCTCGCGGATCTCGCTCTCAACGAGCTCGACAAGCTCGGGGTCCTTCACCATGTCGATCTTGTTGAGGAAGACGACGATGAAGGGGACGTTCACCTGGCGGGCGAGCAGGATGTGCTCACGCGTCTGGGGCATCGGGCCGTCGGCGGCGGAACAGACCAGGATGGCGCCATCCATCTGGCGGCACCAGGGATCATGTTCTTGACGTAGTCGGCGTGGCCGGGACAGTCGACGTGCGCGTAGTGGCGCGTAGCGGACTCGTACTCGACGTGCGACGTGTTGATGGTGATACCGCGGG
>JAGOUB010000064.1 GCA_018061525.1 Candidatus Peribacteraceae bacterium | reverse complement strand
TGATCGGCATCGGCAGGCAGTCTACCGCTTTTGGGCGCGGCGTGCAGGGTCCGCGGTTGACCGCCGGCCCCGGACGCGGCCTCGCAACGTCCCACGCCTCGCGCTAGCATCCTGGTGTGCCTTTGAGTACCTACCTCCTGCCCGCGCTTGTTGCCGCTGCCGCCGTGGTTGCGTTGCATCTGCTGGCCTTCCGCCTGTTTCCCAAACTCGGACTGCTCGACTTCCCCGAGCGGTATGGCCTCAAGCGCAAGCGTCTGCCCTATCCCACCGGCATCATTGCCATGGTCGTCGGTGTCGGTGCGCTCCTTTGTTTGTGGGAACCCACCACGCAGTCGCTGTCGGTGGCCGCCGCCGTGCTCGCGCTTGGCATCGTCTGCTTCATCGACGACCGCCTGCGCCTGCCGCCGTGGCTGCGCCTGGGCGTGCAGCTGACGATCGGTATCGGGCTCTTCCTGGCCGGTACGCGCGTCTATAGCTTCACCAACCCGCTTGAGGGTTTCATCGGCGGAGCCGTCATCCCGCTCGACTCGTGGGGCGTCAGCCTGCCGTTCGTCCCGTTCGACATTCCCGTCTGGAGCGGCGTCTTCACGGTGCTGTGGATCGGCCTGACGGTGAACGCGCTCAACTGGTTCGACGGCATTCCCGGCCAGACGACGGCCGTCTCGGCGCTCGCCTTCCTGACGATCGGTCTGCTCTCGGCCAGCTCGCGCGTGGACCAGCCCGAGATCGCGGCGATCGCGTTCGTGCTGGCGGCGATCGCCGGCGCCTCCTTTCTGTTCGATTTCCCGCCGCCCAAGGTGGTGCTGGGCGATACCGGCGTGATGTTCTTCGGCCTGATGCTCGGCGTGCTCACCATTTATGCCGGCGGCAAGGTGGCTACGGCTTTCTTGGCGCTGGGCGTGCCCCTCACCGACGCGGTGGTGGTGGCTCTACGGCGCGTCCTGGCCGGCCGCTCGCCGCTCCAGGGCAGCGCCAGCGGCGAGCACCTGCACCACCGCCTGCTGGCGGCGGGCTGGTCGCCCCGGCGCATCGTCTTGAGCAGTGCGTGCATCGGTGCGGCCTTCGGCGGCATGGCGCTCTTCCTGAATACCACCGAGAAATTCATCGCCGGCGGATTGCTCGTGATGCTGGTCCTCTTGGCCTCCTGGCGCGCCCGGCCGCTCGGCGAAAAAAAGCGGCCATAATCGCCGGACTGGACGGTTTGTGCTATGCTCTTCGGCGTATTTCCTTTCCCTCTTCGTCATGATCCGCAAGCTTCTCCCCCTGGTCGCGGTCGTCTCGCTCGCTCTCCCGACGTTGGCTTCGGCCCGCGTGGTGGATGGCATCGAGCCCGTCTCGCCCCGTTCCATCGAGGAATCCGCCTCTCGCTCGTACCGCGCTCCCGCCGACTCCGAGACGGAGGAGGTTGATGGCGACATCGACTTCTCCGACCTCAAGGAGTCCATGGACGGCTACGGCGGCGGTGGCATGTACATGCCCCCCTACTACGGCGGCGGCATCTCGGTCGATGTCTCGACGACCAAGACCGTCACGCCCGACACGCTCTCCATCTCCGGCTGGTGCGACGCCGGCGTGAGTGGCTCGCGCGCCAATGTCCGCGACGCCCTCAAGAAGCAGTTCGACGACATCAAGGCCAAGGTCGGCGCCGACGGCAAGGTCCGCCGCTCGGGCGGATACTCCATCACGCCGTACTACGACCCGATGACGGGCATGACCAAGTCCGACACGTTCATGGGCAACCTGAACCTGTGGGTCGACGTCATCAACTTCTCCGCTTCCGACCGCATCGCCGAGGTGCTCGAGGACGCCGGCTGTTCCGTCAGCTGGAACGTTGCCGTCGAGGATCCGCAGGAGATCGAGTACAGCGTGCTCGATAACCTCATCTCGCGCTTGAACCGCCGCAAGGAGGTCTTCGAGAAGCTCCTCAAGACCAAGCTGAACGACGATCAGATCGTGGGCGCCTCGCTCTCGAGCTGGATCGACAGCTGGAGCTCCTACGACCCCGAGTCGAACACGGCCACGGCCACCGTCACCCTGTCGGTGATCTTCTCCAACGACACCAGCGCTCGCTGAGTCTCGCTTGAGATTAAAAACGCCGCCCCTCGGGCGGCGTTTTTTTGTGGCGGGATCGGGACTTAGGGCTCGTAGCTCAGCGGCTTGGCCTGGGTTTGGAAGGCAGTGGCGCGGATGACGATGGTGCGCTGGCCGCGCGGGAGGAAGGTGACCGTGGCCTCGCCGTCGGTGAAGTCGGCGGCGGTCAGGTCGTTCTGCTCGAAGTCGGCCTTGCCGTAGTCGGTCACCAAGTGGAGCGGCGAGGAGAGATCGGGCGTACCCGAGATGGTCTGCCCGTCGGCACCCAGGAGGATGATGCGCAGCTGCTCGCTCTGGCGACCCGTGAAGCGGCCGTCATGCTCGAGGCGAATGTCCTTCACGGCGACGCCGCCGGCCGACGCGTGCGTTGTGACGGACGAGGCCGACGAGGTGCTGCTAGAGGCGAGCGACGAGGACGAGGCGGACGACGAGATCGGCGCGGGCACCGTCAGGCTGACGAGCGGGCGGCCGATGAGCGAATCGACCACTTGGCGGCGGGCGAGACGCTTCTGCAGGCGGTCCTGGCGGAGCTGCTCGGCACTGGCGACGCGGACGCTCGACGAGGCAGTGGAAGACGAGGAGGAAGCGGGGCGGTCGACGATGGCGCTGGAGCTCGGGTGTGACTGCACGAAGGCCATGGGGCTCAAGGTGTGGAGGCGGCCGTTGCCCTGGCCGAGACCGGCGTTGGTGGCTTCGTAGAACGAGAGGCCGGCACTGCGCGCCTCGGAGCCGCTGAAGGGCCAGTAGAGGTGCCAGGGGGCCGAGTCGGTATCGATCTGGAAGTGCAGGTGCGGGCCGGTGGCGTCGCCGGTCCTGCCCGAGAGGCCGATCTCTTCGCCGAGGCGCACGAGTTGGCCTTCGTCGACTTCCTGCGAGCTCAAGTGGGCGTAGCCCGAGTAGAGCGTGGTGGTCTTCTTGGGATCCTGCGGATCGGGGACGTTGGGATGGCGGATGACGACGTACTTGCCGTAGCCGCCGGGGTCGTCCTTCACGGTCTGGACGATGCCATTCATGATGGCGCGCACGGGCGTGCCGGTCGGCACACGGATGTCGACGCCCGGATGACTGCCGTCGCCCTCGTGGCCGGTCTCGTACGAGCCGAGCCAGCCGACGGAGTAGACGAGGTAGGCGAGATCGTTGGTGTCGTTGCTCTCGAGCGCGGCGGCCGAGTAGGCCGGCAGGGGCACGAGCAGGTCGACGGGCACCTGGCGGAACGTGTTCTCTTCGCCGTTGCCGCCGTAGGTGGACCACTTGCGGTAGTCGGGCACTTTGTCGATCGGCGCGACGGCGCCCTGGTAGACGATCTCACTGTCGTCGACGCCGCCCAGCACCGCCTTCCAGAAGGCATACCAGCCGTGCTCCCCCATCATGTTGCCCGCTACGAAAGCGAACACCGTGATGACGGCGATCCAGAAAGACGACTGCTGCCTCAGGTACTGGAGCATCGGCGTGTTTTTCTCCCTTGTACGCGAGAGACTCCTGCGCTGAAATCTGGGTGTCTGTTTGGTCATATGTGTTTGTAAGTATTCTATCATTTTTCTCTCTGAACGTCAATGATCGAACGTGTCGTCCTGGGTCTGCCCGATGCGGAGAAAACGGCTTTGGCGGGCCGTTCTTTGGCCAATTCTCTTTATGGCTCCCCTCCCCTGTACCTCACGGGCGCGGTGGGCGCCGGCAAGACGACGTTTTTGCAGGGATTCGGAGCGGCGTTGGATCTGCCTGGCGATGTGCTCAGTCCCACCTTCGCGCTCGCGCACCCACACCTGGGACGCGATGGATCCGTTCGCGTGACGCACATCGATCTCTATCGTTTGGATGAAGAGCAGGCCCGGTCGTTCATGGACCGGCTCTCGTGGGAGGGCATGCTCTGGACCGAGTGGGCCGATCGCCTGCCGCGCGAGTCGTGGCAGGAAAAGCACATCCACGCGCACTTGGCGGATGACGGCACCGGCCGCCGGTTGGAGTTGGCGTTCGCCGACGCCGCACTCCCCTCCTCCGACCAGATCGACGCCTGGCGCGCCGAGGTCGGCACGCCGCCGAACGTGATCGAGCATTGCGAAGCGGTGGGACGGATCGCGAAGGCGTTGGCCGAGGAGCTCATTGCGCGCGGACAGGTCGTCCGCCCGGCACTCTGCGAGAGCGGCGGCAGAGTGCATGACATGTTGCGCTTCGTCGACTTCCTTCCCGGCAAAGGATCGCCGTCGGACTCAGCGTTGGAGGGGCGTTGGGACGAGTGGCGCACGCGCTTCGCGGGCTTGAGGCATGAGGCGGCGGTGGCGCTCTTCCTGCGCGATCGCGGCTTCCCCGAACTCTCGGAAGCGGTGCGCACGCACGGCAGCCTGCCTGCTGAAGAACGGCTGACCACTGAGCAAAAACTGGTGTTCTACGCCGACAAGCGCGCCATCGGTGACCGCGTTGTGTCGTCGGCCGAGCGCTTTGAAGACTTCCGCGTGCGCTACGCCGGAAGCGGCCAGACCGACACCTGGATGGAGCAGACTGTGGCGCTGGAACATGAGCTCTTCCCCGGGGGCGCGCCCGACCTGGCCCCGCTCAGAGCGACGGCGACAGGTGCATGACGACGGTGGCGGTGAGCTGCGTGGTGGCGATGCCCCAGAGCGGCGAGATGAGCAGCAGCGCCAGCGCCGCGAAGGCACCAATATTGAGGCCGAGGCTCCAGTGGAGCGGCTTGGCGTTGCGTCCCGCCCAGAGCGGGTGGTTCCAGAGCGACTTGATGACGGCCCAGGCGCAGGCCACCTGGAAGGCGGCGCCGGCCAGGCCATAGGCTACGGGGAAATCGGGGTGGAGCGACGGGTCCAGAAAGACGGCCAGGATGGCGGCCATGCCGAGCAGCACCGCCGAGGCGAAGGTCTCGCGTAGCAGCTTGTGCGCGTCCATCCCCTTCCGCGTTACGGCCAACGTGTCGGCCAGCAGGCGCACCGGCAGCACGATGATGGCCGTCAGTCCCACGTTCGCCATGGTGAGCACGATCAGCACGACCAAGCCGAAACCGGCACGCAAAGCCGGCAGACGGAGCAGGCGCTGGAGGGTCTGGATGTGGTTTTTCTGCACCTCTATATTATAACACAATTATTGAATTTGTGAAGTGCCACGTCTGGCCCAAAAGGCGAGATCGGCTTACTTCTCTGGGACGGGCGCCTTCCGGATAATGGCTTTGACCTCCTTCAGTCGCTCGGTGATGTCCTTCTCAAAGCCGCGTCCCGTCGGCAGGTAGAAGTCCTGCGGAGCGATGCGCCGGGGGAAGTAGTGCGAGCTGGCGACGCCGGATTCGTGGTCGTGCGGGTAGTCATAGTCGGTGCCGTAGCCCTGCGCGGCCATCCCTTTTACGGGCGCGTTGCGGAGGTGGTTTGGCACATCGAGCGAGCCGACGGAATCCATCAGCTTCTTGGTCCGCGCCATCGCCACTTTCACGCCGGCGCTCTTGGGCGCTTGGCCCAGGTAGAGACAGGCTTCGGCCAGGAAGTATTCGCCTTCCGGCAATCCCACGAGTTCGAATGACTGCCAGGCGCTCGTCACCACCTGCAGTGCGCGGGGGTCGGCCAGGCCGATGTCCTCGCTGGCGAAGATGGCCATGCGCCGGAAGATGAAGCGCGGCGGCTCGCCGCTCTGCAGCATCTTGTACATCCAGAGCAGAGC
>JAGOUB010000063.1 GCA_018061525.1 Candidatus Peribacteraceae bacterium | reverse complement strand
GTGCTGCAGTTCCTCTGGATCAACGTGATCATGGATACCTTCGCCGCGCTGGCGCTGTGCTCCGAGCCGCCGCGCAAGGCGCTCATGCTCATGCCGCCCAAGCGTCGTGACGAGTCGATTGTCACCCGCTCCATGCTACGCACGCTCGTCTCCACCGCCGCCTTCTATGCCGTCGTCATGCTCGGCCTGCTCTGGCTGATGGGCGGCACGCCCGAGGCGCCCGGCCTCTTCGCCGGCGGTCCGTGGCTGGCAGGGGAGGACGGTTCGCTCACCGGCCTGACGGCCCGCCAGGCGACGATCTTCTTTACCACCTACGTGCTCTTCCAGGTTTGGAACCTGTTCAACGCCCGCTCGGTCCGTACCGACGCCAGCGGCTTCCGCGACCCGCTCTCCAACCGGCCGCTGCTGCTCATCGCGCTCCTCATCATCGCGCTGCAGGCCGTCATCGTCACCGTCGGCGGCGAGCTCTTCCAGGTGCAGCCGCTCGCACTCGTCGACTGGCTCTGGATCGTCGTCGGTACGGCCAGCGTCGTCGTCTTCGCCGAGCTGGTGCGTCGCGTCCGATTGCTCTTTGGGGAGCGGTAATCCCGCTCCCTACCATTGACCGCCAGCACGCGGTTATTGTTAAAAATGCAAAAATACTCTATAATACTAGATACACACCAACCCTACCCACCCCGCATGTTGAGCCCTGAGAGTTCCAACAATCCGGAGTTGTCCCGCCCCGCTGATCGCGTGGCCGATGTGCCGACCCCGATCGATCGCCAGGAGCAGCGCCAGCGCCAGTTGACCCGCGACGCGGAGGAACAGGCCGAAGAGGCCGAAGAATTCGCCGAGGCCGACGACCAGCTGACGGCCGCCGTGGCGCCGCCGGTGAATGAGGGCGTATTCAAGGACACGATCGCCAACCTGTCGCCGCTCGTACGCCGCCAGCTCAGCATGCTCGGCAAGAAGGGGCCGGATAACAAATACCTGGTCGGCAACAAGGATCTCCCCGGCATCAAGGCTGCGGTGAAGCGCGCGCTGAACATACCCGCCGATGCGGCAATTACACTGAACACGTCCGACGGCGACGCTCTGGCCAACAATACCCTCCGCGGCACCGTGACGCCTGCGGGCGGCAGCACATCCGGGGATATTAAATTCGTGTTCAATGGTAACGACGAGACGCTGAGTTTGAACGACCAGCAAAACGTGTCCCGCAAGGATGTGCCCGGCACCCTGCGCAAGTTGGCTGAAGTCGAGCTGCCATTTACGGTGTTACTCAAGGGTACGACGAAAAAAGGCGAGAAGGTCACCCTGGAGTCAAATATGACCGACGGAGGCACCGAGTCCCGTGCCACGCTCCTGCGTCGCGTCAGGGTCACCACCGAGATCGGCGGCGTGAAGCAGCAGTGGAAGCTCACCGAGGTTATAAAAGCGAGAAGCGGCGTCTTCTCCGTAGATGGGACGACGGAGGTTCAGGAAGGCGGCAAGAAGGTCATCAAGAAGCGCGAACTGTTCAAGGACATGGGAGAGTGGACGCTCGACGGTTCCTTGGTGAAGTAAGAGCGATGCCTTTGCACGAGCGATGAACCGTCAATTTGACGTAATTTTATAATTGTCTTTATAGTGCATTCACGCTCGTTCCATTCCTCGCCCTTTCGCACAGGAGACATTCATGCCCTTGGTTGAAGTATTCGGCGTCGAACCCGACGTCCCCCAAGGCCAGCTCATCGGCTGGCAGCAGAGCATCGCCGACCTGGTCCGCGCTCTTCCCGGCTTCCGTCCCGATGACGACGGCGAGCCGTACGTCGCCTTCGTCGCCGAACTGGTGCGGCCCCTCGGCAGCGACCTTCGGGCGGTGGTCAGCGGCTTACCGGGCCGTGAACTCGAGAGCGATCGCCAGAAACTGGCGGATGATCTCAGCGAATTCTTCGTCGCCATGCGCCAGCCTCGGCCGCAGTCGGTCCGCGTCATCGTCGAAGCGCCCCTCGCGGACGGCAGTGCCGTCGCCAAATTCCAACGCCCCTGACCGCCGTCGGTCGCCGAAACAACCCATGCCTGGCCCTTCCGGCCAGGCGTTTTTTTAGACGCCGAAATCGTTGGCCTTGGGCGCGCCGCCCACGAAGTACGTCAAAAAGTGGAAGAGCACGTCGGTGGAGTGCGTCATCTCCGCGATCGTCCAGAAGAAGATGCCGATGGCGATGTAGACCACTACGGCGTAGATGCCGCCGATCGGCTTGCTCCAGGCTGGCTCGCCCATGATGTCGCCGAGCGACTCCCGGTACATGATCATCAAGAAGGGTCCGATGAGGCCGGCGGCGTAGATGAGATAGACGCCCATATTAGGCGATCGCCTTCTCGACCTCGCGCTTGAGGTCCTCCTTGGACCGGGTGCCCACAAAGAAACCCGCGGGCTGGCCGGCCTTGAAGATGAAGAAGGTGGGGAGGCTCATCACGTTGTACTGGCTCGGCACGTCCATGTTCTCGTCCACGTTCATCTTCACCACTTTGATTTTGCCGGCGTACTCGGTGCCCAGCTCATCGAGCAGCGGCGACATGACGCGGCAGGGGCCGCACCAGGGAGCCCAGAAATCGACGAGCACGGGGACGGTCGAATCGAGGACTTCGGTCTTGAACGTAGCGTCGGTGACGGCGGATGCCATGGGCGGGTGTGGGTAAACGAAACGAATTGTACGCGGCTCACTGGTCGATACCAAGGATCTGGCGCGTGCGCTTCTTGCCGAGCTCCACGGCCGGCTGGCCGTAGGGGTTCAGGCGGTAGAGCTTGCCCAGCAAGACGACCTCGGTGAGGAGCAGGAAGAAGAGTGCGCCCAGGTTCTCCTCGTCCAGGCGGTCGAGGGTGAGCATGGCGTGCGGGCGCTTCTGGGCCGTGAGCGCGCCGGCCGTGCCCTCGGCACAGGCATCGAGCAGGTCGCCGAACGAGCGCTTGGAGAGCCAGCGGAAGGCGGGGTCGGTGATCTCGGGCAGGCGGAGCTCCGGGTGCTCCTTCTCGCGCACGATCAGGTGCCAGCAGCGGCGCGGACCGGCCAGCCACTGCTGCAGGAGCGAGTGCTGGTCCTGCGTGCCGAGCGCGGCCATGGGGATCGGGTTCTGTGTCTCGGCTTTGCCCAGGCTTTCGGCGATGAGCTGTTGGTTCCAGCGGCCAAGCGACTGCAGCCGGTGGCCGTAGGGCATGATCACGCGGATCGGGTAGTGCTTCTTGGTATCGAGCAGCCACTGCGACGCGGCCAACAGCGCGGCCGGGTTCTCCTCCAGCACCGTCGATTGGCAGCGCGTGTCCATCGCCTTGGCGCCGCGCACGAACGCGTCCACGTCGCCGCCCAGCAGCGCGATGGGCAGCAGGCCCACAGGCGAGAAGATGCAGTAGCGGCCGCCGACGCCCGGCTGGATGGGCAGTGTTTCAATGCCCTGCTCCAAGCAGAACGTCTTGAGGGCGCCTTCCTTGGGATCGGTGATGGCGATGACGCGGTCCTTGGCCAGCGCCTTGCGGGCCTTCTTGAGGCGGTCCCAACAAAGGAAGAACGCGCTCATCGTCTCGAGCGTCTCGCCCGACTTGCTCACCACCACCACGAGCGTTTTGCTCCAGTCCACCACGTCGGTGATCACCTTGAGCGCGGCGGGGTCAATGGTGTCGACGACGACGAATTCCACCGAGGCCGGCAGCTCGAAGGCTTCCTGCAGCACCTTGGGTCCCAGGCCCGAGCCGCCGATGCCGAGCCACAGCACGGTCTCGACGCGCGAGCGCTTCACGGCAGCGGCCGTCTCTTTCACCTGCGCGATCACCTTTTTAGCGTAGGGGTCGAGGCCCCAGGCGTGGTCGCCCTCTTTGCGCTCCTCCAAGAACTGCTCGATCGCACGGCGCACGGGCGTGCGCATGGCGGTGAGTTCGCTCTCGGCGATGCCCATGGCGGGCGTGATGGTCTTGCCGAGGAGGCCGTCGATAGAGAGGGAGATCATAGGCTGCGGAGGGCGGCGGTAACGCGGTCTTCGGTCGTCTTGAGCGAGCGGGGGAGCGCCTTGAGCGTCTCCATCACCAGCTCCTGCGCGTATCCGAGCTGCAGCAGCGCGGCGACGGCGTCACGGTCGAGGTGGGGACCGAGCTCGCCCATCGCGGCCGGGGAAGCGAACAGTCCCGGGTCCTTCTCCGATAGGTTCTTGAGCTCGAGCAGGAGTTTTTCGGCCGTCTTTGTACCGACACCCTTCACGTTTTTCAAGACGCTCGCGTCGTCCTCGGCGATGGCCTGCAACAGGATGGAACGCGGCACGTCGCAGAGCTCGAGTCCCATCTTGGGTCCCACGCCCTGGCACTCGATCAACGCCTCGAAGAGCGCCTTGCCGCCGGCGTCGGCGAAGCCAAACAGGTCAAAGCGGTCCTCGCGGATGTAGCTGGAGATGTGCACCGTTGCCGTTCGTCCGTCCTCCAATTGGTCCCACACCGACATGGGCGCGAGCACGCGGTACCCCACTCCTTGGACATCCACCGTCATCACCCCGGGCTTCCCCTTGCCGACAGTCCCGCGCAGGTGGGCGATCATCAGCAAAGATGGTACCAGAAGACGGCGCTTGTCACCGTCGAGCGCGCTTGACGTTGTGCCTCTCAGAGCGGGCCGATCATCACCACGAATTCTCCCTTCTTGGTGATGGCGCGCGCGGCGTCGGGCAGCGTGGCCACGGTCGCGTCGACGACTTCTTCGTGCATCTTCGTCAGTTCGCGTCCCACCACCACGCGGCGCTCGGGCTGCGTGGTCAGCACCTCGGCCAGTTCCATGAGCGTGCGCTCGATGCGGTGTACCGACTCGTAGAAGACGATCGTGTCCTCCTCGGCGACGAAGGTCTTGAGCAAGGTCTGGCGTCCCTTTTTGAGCGGTAGGAAGCCAAGATAGCGGAAGTTATGGATGGGCAATCCGCTCACCGAGAGCGCCGCCAAGAAAGCGGCCGCGCCGGGTACGGCTTCTACTTTCACGCCGGCCGCGCGCGCCTTGGACACCAATAAGAAGCCGGGGTCGCTGATGCCGGGTGTGCCGGCGTCGCTTACGAGCACGATGTGCTCGCCCAGCTTGAGGCGTTCCACAACGCCCTCGGTGCGGCGGGGGTCGCTGTAGCCGTGCAGACTGATGAGTTCCTTCTTCTCGAGTCCCAGGTGCTTCAGCAGCTGGCCCGTCACGCGCGTGTCCTCGCAGGCCACGGCCGCGCAGGTCTTGAGCGTCTCAAGTCCGCGCAGGGTGATGTCGCCGAGGTTGCCGATGGGGGTGGAGACGATCGAGAGCATCGCGGTGATTCTTTCAGAAAAAGACCCCTGCCGCGAGCGCGACAGGGGCAGGGGCGACAGTCACGGGACTGTCAGGCGAGGATGAGGGCGGACTTCCGTTGCTTCATCTGCTTCGTCGGGCACTGGCCGTCGCAGACCGGCTGGATCGGCCGGATCTTGGCGACCAGCCGGTCCATCTCGCGCCACAGGTAGACGTCGGTGGCGCGCTGCTTGGCGCTGAGCATCATCTCGGAGCAGATGAACGGGATGTGGCCCTGCTCCAGGCAGAAGGCAACGAGCCGGTCGAGCTCGGTGCTCGAGAGGTGGTAGGAGGGGAGCACGAGCGCGGGCTGCCCGACCTTGGCCAGGTGGGCGATGAGCACGTCCACGAGGTTCGGCTTCACCAGGGGGGCGGGAACGTCGCCGACGCCGCCGCGGAGCACGCGTCCGTTGCTCTTCTGGGGCTTAGGCTCCGGCCAGGGGACGAGGCGCATGTCCACGTCCGCCGGGTAGCGCTCGGTGAACTCCAT
>JAGOUB010000062.1 GCA_018061525.1 Candidatus Peribacteraceae bacterium | reverse complement strand
GCCTCCATGCAGGCCGCCGACGGCGACGTGCGCGTGCAGGGCGATATGGTCTACGGCTACCGCGACCGGACGGAAAACCGCCACTTCGTGGTCTCGGCCCCCGCTTCGCTCGAGGCCGCCGTCCGCTACATCACGCAGAACATCGCCGCCCGCTAATCCGCGATGGACATCATGCGTCCCGCCGCGGCTCCCGTTCCCGCGCCCTCACCGGCGTCGGTCGTGACCGCGGCGCCCGAGGTTGAGGCCACGTACCATCCCCTCTCTTCGACGATCGCGATCTACCTGGGCTGGCTGCTCTTCTGGTGCGGCGCGCTCTACCTGCTCGGCGGCTACCAGGCCATGAAGGTCCTACCGTTCGAGCTCCCGTTGCTCACCGAGCTCATCACCTCGCCGTTCATCTTGGCGGTGTCGTTCGGCTCGTTCTTGTTCCTGATGTTCGCCAACGTGCATCGCGCGCTTAAGGGCGGCCCGCTGCTGGCTGTCGCGTTCGGCGTGATTGGCTTGGCGCTGGCCTGGCTCTACACCATCAATGTCCGCTGAACGAAAAACGCCGCCTCCGGATGGAGAGCGGCGTTTTTTGAGTGCGGAGTGAGGGTTAGAGTCCGAGCTGCTTGCGGATCGCGTCGGCCTCCGACTGGTCTTGCTGCTGAACGGCCTGCTGCTGCGATACGCCTTGTAAATCTCGCCAGTCTTCGACGTGGCGGACTTCCAGCTTCTGGAGCTGGAGCAGGTGCTTGGGCGAGAGCTCGCCGAACTTCTTGCGCTCTTCGTCGAGGATCTTCTGCAGCTCGTCGACCTGGTATTGGCTCAGGCGCGGGATGGCCTGGAGGATGCGCCACTTCTCATCGCGCGTGAGCGAGATGGAACCGCGAAGCAGGATCATAAACGTCTGCTCGTCGAAGGTCGTCTGCGGGTGCTCGGGCACGCCGATGTTGTCGTTGGTGAGCGAAGCGGCGTAGCTGCCAAAGCGGTAGTCGCCGACGGCGGCGAGCACACGCAGGTCCTCGTCGTCGTAGCCCATCTCCTTGGTGGCCACGGTGCCGGGCGGCGGGGGCGGCGGGCCCGAATCG
The DNA here is from genome assembly GCA_018061525.1 of Candidatus Peribacteraceae bacterium. Classification (GTDB taxonomy): domain Bacteria; phylum Patescibacteriota; class Gracilibacteria; order Peribacterales; family Peribacteraceae; genus JAGOUB01. Next base: position 4,906 of record JAGOUB010000062.1, on the reverse strand, counting down.
GCCGGAATGGCGTCGTCGCCAGCACCGTCATCGCCCTGGCCGGAGCTGGGGGGAGGCGGAGGCGGCGAAGCGAACACCATCGTCGGGTCGAGTCCGCCAACGGGGACAGAATCGCCCGGGCGGGGCGGCGGAACGGGGGTGCCGGCAGCGGGATCCTGGGTCGGGTCCGTGGTCATGATGGCATGAGGAGGAAACGGCCACAGTGTACTCCGGACTGTCCGTCAATGGTAGACGGCTTCACGCTCATTCCCCGTCAATCCGAGCGACCGTTCGGCTGCCCGGCGGGCCTTCATGATGAGGGCCGGATTGAGGAGCGTGCTGACGCGCATCTCGGGCAGGCCGCTCTGGCGGAGGCCGAAAAGTTCGCCCGGTCCGCGGAGCTTGAGGTCCACCTCGGCCAGCTGAAAGCCTGAGGCGTATTTCTCCATCGCTTTTAGCCGCTCGGAGCGCGCGCCTTGGGCGGTGGTGGGACAGAGGAAGCAGTAGCTCTGGTGCTCACCGCGGCCGACGCGGCCCCGAAACTGGTGCAGCTGCGAGAGGCCAAAGCGCTCGGCGCCCTCGATCACGATCACGGCGGCGTTGGGCACGTCGATACCCACTTCGATCACCGAGGTGGAGACGAGGATGTCGGCCTCCTTGGCTTTGAACGACTGCATGATTCGCTCCTTCTCGTTGGCCGCCAGCTTGCCGTGCAGCATGGCGATGCGCCGGTGCGGAAACTCGCCGCGCAGACGGTCGGCCTCGGCCTCGACGCTCTTGATGTCGGCCATCTCCTCGTTGCCCGAGTCGGCGATGAGCGGACAGACGACGAACGCCTGGCGGCCCTCGCTGATCTGCCGGTCGATGAAGCGCTCCAGCGACGTCCGCTCCGAGGGCGCGATCACGCGCGTATCGATCGGTTTGCGGTCGCTCGGCTTTTGTAATAGTACCGATAGGTCGTGGTGCCCAAAGGCGGTGAGCGCCAGCGTCCGCGGGATGGGCGTGGCCGTCATGCTGAGGACGTGCGGACTCCCCTTCTCCGCCAGCTTGCGGCGCTGGTTCACGCCGAAGCGGTGCTGCTCGTCGACCACCACGAGCACCAGGTTCTTGAAGGCGACGCTGTCCTCGATGAGCGCATGCGTGCCGATCACCAGGTCCACGGTGCCGGTGGCCACCGAGCGGCGGACGGCGTCGGCGTCGCCGGCGGGCAGCGAACCGGTCAGGAAGGCGACGGACGGCAGGCGGAACGGCGGCGCGTCGGGCTTCTCCTGCAAGTAGCGGTGGAAGTTGATGAGCATCTTGCTCATGCTTTCGGCGTGCTGCCGGGCGAGCACCTCGGTGGGCACCATCAGCGCGCACTGGCCGCCGTGACGGATGGCGTTGGCGATAACGGCCACGGCCACGAGCGTTTTGCCTGAGCCTACGTCGCCTTCCAGCAGGCGGCTCATGGGCGACGGGTTCTCCATGTCGCGCAAGATCTCGTAGATGGCTTTGCGTTGGTCCTCGGTGGGCGTGAACTTGAGCGAGCCGAAGAAGAGCTTGATGAGCTCCACGTCCATCGGCAGCTGCAGGCGGTCCTGCTTCTCGCCTTGCCACTCCAGCTTCTGCGCCACGGCCTCGCGCTGCACGGCGAACGCTTCCTCGAACATTAGACGCTCCTCGGCACGCGCCACCTGCTCGGGCGTCTCGGGGAAGTGTTGCCACTCCACCAGCTGCGCGCGCGTCGGCAGTCCTTCTTCCGCTACCATTTTAGGATCGAGCGTCTCGGGCAACAGCGGGATGGCGGCGCGCACTAGGACCATTTTCTCGCGCAGCCATTTGGTGTTGATGATGTCGTGCTGCGGATAGACCGGTACCAGGCGCCCGGCGTGCACCAGCTCGCCGCCGCTCTTATCCACCGTGGGGTTCTGCATTTTGAGGCCCGCGCCCTGCTCGGCCAACTTGCCGGTCACGTAGATTTCCTCGCCCTGCTTGAGCGTGCGCTGCAGGTGGTGCTGGTTGAACCACTCGAGCGTGATGGTCGTACCTTCGGTGTCGGTGAAGGGCGCCTTGAGGATGTTGAGGCGCGAGCGCGTGCGGATGGGCTGCGGCCGCCCAAGTACGCCGCGGAGTACAACCTTCTCGCCCAGCGGTGAACCGGCTGCGGTCTGCACCTGCGTCAGGTCCTCGTGCGTGCGCGGAAAATGGAGCAGCAGGTCGCCGGCCGTGCGGATGCCCATGCCCTCCAGCGCCTCCAGGTGCGACTGGGTGGTGCGGAGGACGGCGGAGAGCGGAGTCGACGGCTGCACACGAGCAGTATACCGCCGAATGTGGTAGAATGGACCCCATGAGCAAGCTCGCGCACGCTATTCGCCAGCATTCGGACCTCTCCATTGAGGCCCAGGTCCTCGCAGGCAAGCCGCTGGGCGACAGTATGCCGGCCGCCTACGTGGATTGGCTCAAGAAGACCACGACCGCCATCGACGCCGATGAGTTCTCGCCCGATGAACTTCAATCGCTGCTGGCGCCCGCCTACACTTCGGCTTCCGAGCTAGAACAGGGCAAGGTCGACCTCGTGCTGCCCACGCTCGCCGATACGCTCCGCCACATCGTCGATTTCTACGGCGATCCGGCCACGCCCAATGCCTGCCCGCAGCTGAAGACCATGATCGACCACCTCGGCGAAATGCTCGGCCGCCTGGGCCCCGTCGCCCGCCTCCTTGTCATCCCCACTCCGCCCACATATGCCTAATACGCCTAATACGCCCGAAGTCCTCGCGCCCGACATCTCCCGTGAGAAGCTGGCCCTCGCCGCCGAGACGCACCGCGAACTCGCCACTCTGGCTGAGCAGATGCCGCAGACGTCGAGTGAATCCATCGACATTCTGGAGCCAAACCTTGTCGAGGCGACCAAGGTGCTGAGCGCCCAGGGTCGCAGCCCCGAGGAGATCGCCGCCCTTACGCTGCGGCGCGGCTATCCTCAAGCGGCCTGAATCACCGATTCCCAGAGCTCTGTAAACTAAGTTTGACAAATCTGCCTATTATTCCATAATAGGCATGTTCGTTGCACATCACCGTCCGGTAGGGAGGAATCCGCCTTTGTTCTAACGAAGACGGATCGTTCCCTACCCGAATCAGGAGAAGTTCCGATGACGACGACCGCACGCGAGATCGACCCCGCCATCATGAAGGAGGCCAAGCGCCTGTGGACCGACGTGGTCTACGCGAAGCCGCCCGCGACGTGGTGGATGTACAACTGCGCCGAGTTCAAGCCCTTCTACGAGTACCTCGACGCCAACAACCTGACCTGTGCCGAGGTCGGCGTGACCGAGGCGGACATCAAGAAGATCGTCGTGTACCGCCACATGCTCGCGGCGGAAGAGGCCTGGCGGTTGACGTTCAAGAACGACAGCGGCACCTCGGTCGAGGCGCGCCTGACGCAGATGCAGCGCAACCTCATGGCCGCCGGCAAAACCCGAGAAGACCTCGGCCTCCTCGACGACTACGTCGAATGGCCCACGCAACACCCCGACCTGAGCATCGCGCTCATGAACCTGGGTCGGCTGAAGTGGATCCCGCGAGCCTGGGACCACGTCCAGCAGAAGTTCATCTGCTACGAGTTCGCCCCCGACGGCACTCTCAAGGTCCGTGGCTCCTGATCTGATCCTGTCCGCAACGAACATTCGACCTTTCGCCGCACCCTCCCGGGTGCGGTTTTTTTATGCCGCCAACCGGATGACGCGCTCGTCGCGGCGCCACCAAGTGCGCTGCCGCTTGGCATACTGGCGCGTGACGGTGTTGATCTGGGCGATGACGGCCGGGTCAACCTTCACGTCTTCCACCTTCCGGCCCTTATTGAGGCGGGCGAGGATTTCGCGGTAGCCGTGGCTGATGAAGCCGGGATCTTTGGCGCTGTAGTGCTTCTGACGCAGTGCGTCCACTTCCTCGGTCCAGCCGGACGCCATCAGTACCTTGGTGCGGGCAACGATGCGAGCCTCCAGTACGTCCGTCGGCACATCCATGAAGAAGAGCGCGAGTGTGTACGGGCTCGGCGCCTTGGCGCGCGCGACCGAGGCCGGCTTGCCGGTGAGGCGGCAGATCTCGACGGCCCGGATGAGATAGACGGCGTTGCGGCGCTCCACGGTCGCGCCCGATTCGGGATCGAGGTGCATCAACTCCTTCTGGAGCGTGACGCCCTCGTCGAGGTCGTAGACCTTCTGCAACTTGGCCCGGAGCTCGGGATCGGACGGCAGGGGCTTAAGCCCGTCAATGACGCTGGAGAGGTACAGCATCGAGCCGCCGACGAGCATCGGCAGCACGCCGCGCGCGTGGCAGTCGGCGATCGCGCGCTCCGCTTCGGCTTGGTACCAGGCGATGGTGGCGGGTTCCTTGGGGTCGAGCACCGAGAGTAGATGATGCGGGACGCCCTTCATTTCTTCCATGGTGATCTTGGCCGTGCCGATGTCCATCTGCCGGTAGCACTGGCGGGAGTCGGCGTTGATGACCTCGGCCGTGATCCCCTCCCCCTTCAAGGCGAGGGCGAGTTCGATCGAGAGGCCGGTCTTACCGCTGCCGGTCGGCCCCGTCACGACGACGAGGGGCTTTTCGGCCCGGGCGATCTCAAGCGTCTTGGTGAGTGCGATGGAAAGTGGAGTCGACATGGCGTTGAGTCTAGAGGCTTTTTTGGTTTGCTAGAACATATTTTCCCGCTCATCGCACTGAACGGAACCCCTAAACGATAGTAGAATAGAAGAAAGACTTCACTTCCCCCTCCGCATGATCCATTCCTTCTATTCCGGCTACAACGCCGCCCAGAGCAAGCTTCCGCAGAGCTTCCTCATTCCGACCGTCATCGAGAAGTCGCAGTTCGGCGAGCGCGCCTACGACATTTATTCCCGCTTGCTCGAGGAGCGCATTGTCTTCCTCGGTACGCCGATCAACGACGATG
>JAGOUB010000061.1 GCA_018061525.1 Candidatus Peribacteraceae bacterium | reverse complement strand
CCGGCGTACTCGCCGCGCAGCTTCTGGGCCACTTTCATAATATTCTCCTCCTCATCGGAAGGAGAAGGAGCAGGGGGGAAGGCGCGGCGCAAGGCATCACGAAGCGGCTTATCATTGCCAGCAGCTAATGCGTGGAGCAGCTCAGGCAACTGCGGTGCTACCGTAGGGGCGTATTGGATGATGAGCAGGCGGAGGTTGCGGTCGTCGACTGCGAACTCGCGCTGCATGCGCTCGCGCGGGTCGGCGGCCAGCTTGTCGGCCGTCTCCTTGTGCGCGCCCTCAACCATCGCGAGCTTACGGCGGTACTCCTTCACCTGTGCACCCTCGCCAGCCACCCACTTCCACCAACGGCCGAGCGTGCTCTTGGGCTCGGGCGATTCTTGGCGAATGCGGCCCTGGTAGTAGTCGATCACGTGCTGGTAGCCGCGATCCTGATCGCGCAGGGCTTCCAGCTTGCTATCGGATTTCTTGGCCAAGGCTCGGAGCGGGGCGGCCTCGGGGGCGGTGCCGCGCAGACGACGGCGCTCCTCGGCGCGGGCGGCGATGGCCGCATCCAGGGCAGCGCGCTCGGGATCATAGCGACCGAGCGTGAAGAGCTGCCCCAAGCGCGAGACAGTCGTGTGACTAAAGCCTTCGATCCGCTCGACTAGCAACCGGTCGGGGTACTCGCGGCCGTCGTGCAGATCGACGATTTCGTGTTCGCCGAGCGCCAACTCATCGCGCTCATCGCTGCCGGGGAGGGTGGGACTCGAGGCGGTCGACATGGGGTGTGGGTTTCTCTTTATTGTAGCACAAAAACGGCTTTCGGACAACGTTGAGGGCCCGGCCGTCAGAGACAATCCACCGGATCCACATCCACCGAGATACCCTCCAAATTGAGCCCATCCAGCAAGGGGAGGGGATCAGTAGCGCGTAGTAAAACATGCCATTCTCGGCCATTACCGTAGAAGGTCGGCGCGGCCGTGACGGCACCGTCGGGACCCAGCTTGGGACGGATGGCGGCCGCCAGCGCTTTGGCACGCGCCTCGGCACCAGGATCGGCGACCAGGAAGCGCACCATGCGCGTAAACGGCGGGTAACGCAGTGCCTGGCGGACGGACATCTCTTCCTTCAAATAGAATTCGGCGTCGTGCGCGGCGGCGGCGCGGATCTCGAGCGCGTCGGGGCGGAACGTTTGAATGACGACGGTTCCCGCGGCGCGGCGGCCGCTGCGTCCGGCCAGCTGCGTGAGCAATTGGAAGACGCGTTCGCCGGCACGGAAGGTCGGCAGCGACAAGCCGACGTCGGCCACGAGCACGGCCGCCAGCGTCACACCCGGCAGGTCGAGGCCCTTCACCACCGACTGCGTGCCGATGAGGATGTCGGCCTGGCCGGAGGTCATCGCCCCCAGCAGCGCGCGGATGTCTTCGGGACTCTTGAGCGTGTCGCGGTCGGCGCGCAGCAACCGCGCCTGCGGCAGGAGTTTTTGCATGATCGCCTCGATGCGCTGCGTACCGGCGCCCACGGGCTTGAGGTCGGACGAGCCGCACGACGGGCAGGTGGCCGGCATGGGTGCCTGCAAACCGGCGACGTGGTCGAGAAGATACGGGAAGTTCTGGGCATTGTGATGGACGGTGAACGGCAAGCCCGACAGCGACGACACCAGCCGGCGACGACACTGCAGGCAGAGCACAGCCGAGGCCATGCCGCGCCGGTTCAAGAAGAGGATGGCCTGCTCGCCGCGCGCGAGCGTGGCGCGCAGGTCCTCGACCAGCGACGCCGTGAAAGGGAAGTGCTCGCCGAAATCAGCCTGCGCCAGGTCGACGATGCGCACGCTCGGCATGGGCACGTCGGCGAAGCGCGCGGGCAGGCGCTGCAGCGCGTAGCGATCGGTCTGAGCGCGCGCCCAACTCTCGAGCGAGGGCGTGGCCGAACCCAGCACCAGCCGGCCGTCCTTGAGCGCCATCAATTTCTCGGCCGTCTCGCGAGCATGGTAGCGCGGCGTCTGCTCGTTCTTGTAGGTCCACTCGTGCTCCTCGTCGAGCGCGATGAAGCCAAGGTCGCGCGCGGGCGCGAACAGCGCCGACCGTGAGCCGATGATGAGGCGCGCCTGCCCGCTCCAGACCCGGCGCCAGGCCTCGCGGCGGGCAGCGGGCGTGAGGCGACTGTGGATGACGGCCGTGCGCTCGGGCGGCGCCAGCGTGGTGAAGCGGTCGAGGAGGTGCTCAGTCAGGAGGATCTCCGGCACCAGGATCATCGCCTGCTTGCCGGCCTTGAGCGCGGCCGCGGCCGACGAGGCATAGACCTCGGTCTTGCCGCTGCCCGTCACGCCGAAGAGCAGCGTGGGGCGCGGCTCGGCCACAATGGCATCGCGCGCCGTCTGCTGCGGCGGCGTGAGCATGGGCTCGCGCGGCTCGATGGGGCCGACGACCGTCTCCTCCAGCGCGATCTCGATTTCGCGGATCCACTCCTTGGCGATAAGAGCCTTCCGCACCGCCGGGGTGACACCGGCCTCCGCCAACGCCTCGGCCGAGAGGGGACCGCGCTCTTCCAGTAAGGCAACCGCGCGCAATTGCGCCGGCGAGCGTGAAAGCGACGAGACATCGATGTCGGGCTTCTTCTCGGCCAGCGCGTAGGTGAGCTGCACCTTTGGCAACGCCGAGCTCCACGGCAGCGCCGGCAGGAAGAGCTGCAGTGCCTGGCGGAACCCGCAGCGGTATTCACGCGCCAGCCACTCGGCCAGTTGCAGGTGCTCGGGCGAGAGCAGGGGAATGGGAGACAACACCGCCAGCAGCGATTTCATGGTCACGCCCGCCGGCGCCGGCACATCGAGCGCCGTCACCAATCCCTCGATCGCCCCACCGCGGAAGGGCGCACGCACAAGCGAGCCCAGCTGCGCCGGCAAACCGCCCGTGTCGTACGTCAGGCCTTCGCCGATCTCGCGGCTCTTGGAGGCGGTGACGACCGTGCAGAGCATGGGCACAGCATACAGCCATGTGCTGAAGAGCGGTCCTGCTCTATTATTGGAACGTCGGGACGTAGCTCAGTTGGTAGAGCGCCTGGTTTGGGACCAGGAGGCCGCGAGTTCGAGCCCCGCCGTCCCGACCATGTAGACGCGCCAAATCAGATTTGGCGTGACCTTTAATGGCCCTCCTCGAATTTGACATAATACAAAATTATAGTATTGTTTATATAAGTCTTTCACACGATCGCCGACCCGCACCACCCATTTGGAGACCGCCCGTGAAGAAGGTCAAAACCATCTTACTGAACCGCGCCCCGCAAATCGAACGGGAACCTGAAGCAGAGGCGCGGATGAAAAAGTACCGCCACCTCGCGTACCGCCTTGGCCTCATGCACTTCGAGGATCCCGGCCTGCTCTTGCTCGGCACGCCGCCGATCATCGTCATTGAGGATCCCGGTCCGGACAAGGGCATCAAGGTGCATGTTTTCACAGCCGACCGGACGAACTCCCGATTGGTCTACCAAGGCCCGGCCCAGCGCGGCTGGTACCAGAACGACGTCGTCAACTATACCTTCGAGTTAGACGGCTGGATCCACGAGATGCAGATGGCCTGAAAGACACCCGGCTGCACGGCCACACCACCCCGATCTGCGATCGGGGTTTTCACTATCCAAGCATTATTGACAGTAATAATAAATATTTTACAATTTCATCAGTCTTTCACATGGCCGGACTGGCACAGCCAGCCCATAGAGACGGAGTCGGACCGATGATTCGAATCGCGAGAGTGAGACTGCAAGCCCCGAGTGACGCCAAGAATGTGGACGCAGAACGCTGGAAGCGCCTGCGGCAACTGGGACTGGCCGAAGAAGCCGGTCTGGCGCTCGGCGTCATCCTCATGGCCGAGATGACCAACGAGCGCACGCTGCGCATCTACGCCTTCTCTGGGGCGCAGAGTATCGCGGTCTACCACGGCGAAGCTGAGGAGTACGGCGAGTGCGGCAAGGTCGTCAGCTACGTCTTCACGAATGAAGGCTGGACCTACTTCCTCTACCCGCAATGCTCTCCGTGAGAGCCCAGCCCCCGACTACGGTCGGGGGTGTTTTTCGTCAGCGCTTGGAAGCCCGCAGCGCCTTCAACGCCCACAAATGCCCCGCCGCCATGAAGCAGACGAGCGAGACCATGAGCGGGAATGACCAGTGCGTGATGGCGGCCATCTTGTCCGGGATCCACTTGAGGCCCGAGCCGATGAACCACGGCAGGCCGACCACGAAGAACGTAACGGAGAAGGCCTGGAAGGCGTAGAGGATCCACTTCCAGATGCGGCCGATCACCGGGTCCTCGTGCCGCAGATCGTCCACGATGAAGGCGAGCAGGATGAGCGTGGAGCCGGTGGTGGAGGTGAGACAGAAGGGGCAGACGCCGCCGAGCTCCAGGATGCTCGCCAGGTAGAGGCGGTAGCTGAAGGCGATGCCGGCCAAGAGGATGGCGAACACGGCCGCGCGAGCGCTCTTGGTGAAGCGGCTGCCCAGCAACAGTGTCAGGCCGTAGGCGCCGGCGCCGGCGTACCAGAGCATGCCCCACATCGGGTTCGGGACCCCCGGGATGTAGTGCGCCCACTCGCCCTGCACCGTCAGCGTGCAACTCACCAGGCTGTTGACCGTGCACGGCGTCAGTTGCCCGGGATGCACGATGGCCTCGATGTACTCAAGAACCAGGAAGAACGAATCGCCCATGCCGACGAGCGCGGCAAGCGTGATGATAAGGGCGGGGATGGACCAGCGCGTGGCGGGGGACGTCATGGCGCCAGCCTAGCACTCTGCGCCCGCGACGCACGAAAAAGGGCGGCCGGAACCGCCCTTAGGATGGCAGAGGAGGGGATTCAGGCGCGCTTGCTGCCGAAGCCGACGAGCAGGCAGGCGACGGCGATGCCGGCGTGGAGCAGGTTGTCCTCCATGTTCACGGGCATCATGCCCAGAATCGTACTGCCCTGGATAAAGCCGACCACGGCCACGGCCGCGTAGATGAGGCCGAAGAGCATGAGGTAGGCACGGGCCATCGGATAGCCGGCGCGCGCGCAGTACAGGCCGATGAGGCCGCTCACCAAGTGGATGACGTTGTGCAGCGGGTCGACCTGGAAGACCAGCAGCGGACTGCCGGTGAAAAAGCCGGCCACGCCGAGGACGATGAACACCAAGCTGAGGAGATACGCCAACGGCTTCACGAGCATGTTCATAGTGGAGATGGGGAGTAAGAGAATCCTAATCCCTTCGCTCGCCCAGCGGGAGGCAAATCACCCCGTCGGCAATCCATTCCATCCGAAGAGGAAAAGATGGTGTACGATCGTACAACGGTGCTACGATGCCGCGGTGTCAAAACTAGACGCACCGTTGGCCTATCGCATGCGCCCGCGCACGCTCGCGGAGTTCGTCGGGCAGCATGACGCCTTGGGAGAGGGGACGCCGCTCCGTGCCGCTATCGAGCAAGACGCCCTGCACTCGCTCATCCTCGCCGGACCGCCCGGCACGGGTAAAACGACCATCGCACATCTGATCGCCACGGCGACCAAGGCCGAGTTCATCTCCATCAGCGCCGTGCTCAGCGGCGCCAAGGAATTGAAGGAAGTTTGCGGCGGCGCCTCGGAGCGTTGGCGCGGCCTTAAACAGAAGACCGTGTTGTTCGTAGATGAGATCCACCGCTTCAACAAAGCTCAGCAAGACGCGCTGCTGCCGTCGGTGGAGGAGGGGAGCGTCGTGCTCGTGGGGGCCACCACCGAGAACCCGTACTTCGAGGTGAACGCCGCCGTCGTCTCACGCTCACACGTCGTCCTGCTCCAGCCGCTGACCGAAGAAGACATCGTTGAGATACTCAAGCGCGCGTTGGCCGACGAGCGCGGCTACGGCGGAAAAGTGAAGGCCGACGAGGCCGCCCTCAAACGCATCGCCGTCATCGCCGCCGGAGACGCCCGCGCCGCGCTCAACGCCCTCGAGCTCACCGTGATGATGTCCGGCGGCACGCTCACGCTCGCCCAGGCCGAGGCGGCGCTCAAAGAGAAGCTCAAGCGCTACGACAAGGGCGGCGAGGAGCACTACGACACCATCTCCGCCT
>JAGOUB010000060.1 GCA_018061525.1 Candidatus Peribacteraceae bacterium | reverse complement strand
CGCTTGATCAGATCGTCTACTTCGCCGCCTACATCGTCATCGCCGTCTCCGACGACATGAAGACCGAGGCCGAGAAAGAGCTCGCCGTCGCCATGGACCAGCGCAAGAAGCAGATCCAGCGCGAGTACGAAGAGGCCAAGACCCAGCTCACCGAGAGCTCGGGCACGCGCGCCCAGCTCGACGCCCTCGATAAGGAGGTGGCCGAGCGCCTCGACTCCCTCAAGCTCAACCACAAGGAGGCCGCCGACGACCTTAAGAACCTCCACGTCGGTTCCGTTCTCTCGGAGCTCAAGTTCCGCGAGATGAACATGAAGTTCGGCCACGTCTTCCGCGCCGGCACCGGCGCCGAGTCCATCCGCGAGGTGATCATGTCGGTCGATCTGGGCGCCCTTGCCATCGCTCTCCAGGAGGAGCGCGTGAAGAGCTCGGGCCAGCGCCTCAAGAAGGTGATGAAGCGCATGAAGTTCATCAACGCGCTCGTCCAGGCCGGCATCAAGCCGGAGTGGATGGCCGCCACGCGCCTGCCCGTGCTGCCCCCCGACCTGCGCCCGATGGTGCAGCTCGACGGCGGCCGCTACGCCGCGTCGGACTTGAACGACCTCTACCGCCGCGTCATCAACCGCAACTCCCGCCTCAAGAAACTAATGTCCATCGGCGCGCCCGAGGTCATCTGCCGCAACGAGAAGCGCATGCTCCAGGAAGCCGTCGACACGCTGCTCAACAACTCCGCCCGCGGCGGCAAGACGCTCTTCACCGCCGGCGACCGCCGCAAGCTCCGCTCGCTCTCCGACATGCTCAAGGGCAAGCAGGGCCGCTTCCGCCAGAACCTCCTCGGTAAGCGCGTCGACTACTCCGGACGCTCCGTCATCGTCGCCGGCCCGCACCTCACCCTCGACCAGTGCGGTCTGCCGAAGGACATGGCGATGAAGCTCTTCAAGCCCTTCGTCATCGGCCAGATCCTGCGCCGTGAACTCGCCCACAACGTGAAGGCCGCCGAGCGCCTCATCCAGGACGGCGTCCGCGAAGTCTGGGACATCCTCGAAGAGGTCATCAAGGACAAGTACGTCCTCCTCAACCGCGCGCCCACCCTGCACCGCCTCGGTATCCAGGCCTTCAAGCCGACCCTCATCGAAGGTCTCGCCATCCAGCTCCACCCGCTGGCCTGCACCGCCTTCAACGCCGACTTCGACGGCGACCAAATGGCCGTCCACGTGCCGCTCTCCGAGAAGGCTCAGGAAGAGGCCAAGACGCTCATGGCTTCCCGCCGCAACATCCTCAAGCCCTCCGCCGGTGAGCCCATCATCAACCCGGTGCAAGACATGGTTATCGGCTGCTACTACCTCACCCAGGTCCACGACGGAAAGAAGGGCGAGAAGATGGTCTTCGCCGACCGCGACGAGGTCGAGCTGGCCCTGGCCGCCGACGTCATCGACCTGCAGGCCAAGATCAAGGTGCGCATGCCGAAGATCGGCGGCGAAGAAGGGGAGACCGAGATCATCGACACCTCCGCCGGACGCCTCAAGTTCCACGCCATCATGCCCGCCGGCTCGCCGTACATCTTTGAGACGATGACCAAGAAGCGTCTCTCGGCCCTCATCACCGCCGCCCTCGAGCGCAACGGCGAGGAGGAGACCGTGAAGTTCGCCGACCGCGTGAAGGACATCGGCTTCGAGTTCGCCACCATGTCCGGCGTCTCCATCGCCGCCTCCGACATCCTCGTGCCCAAGGAGTGGCAGGCCATGATCGACGAGGCCAACGAGCAGGTGAAGCAGATCGGCAATTACTACTGGAAGGGCTTCATCACCGCCGACGAGCGCTACATCAAGGCCATCAACGTCTGGTCGGAGACCAAGAACAAGATCTCGACCGTGATGGTGAAGGGCTTCATGGCCCAACCCGAGAACGACGTCACCTACGTGATCGACTCCGGCGCCCGCGGAAACTGGGGCCACGTCACGCAGCTCGGAGGTATGAAGGGTCTCGTCGCCAACCCGGCCGGCCGCACCATCGAGCTCCCGATCCTGCACAACTTCGTCCAGGGCTTCTCCGTTCTTGAGTTCTTCATCGCCACGCACGGAGGACGCAAGGGTAAGTCCGACACCGCCCTCAAGACCGCCGAGGCCGGCTACCTCACCCGCCGTCTCGTCGACGCCGTTCAGGACATCATCATCCGCGAGCACGATTGCGGCTCGCACCAGAGCCACGAGATCACCCGCGCCGACTCCGAGAAGATCGGCGAGAAGTTCGAGGTCCGCGTCTTCGGACGCACCTTGGCCGAAGACATCAAGGTCGGCGGCAAGACCCTCGCCAAGCGCGACCACGAGATCGACGCCGACCTGCTCGACGCCCTGAAGGAGCACAAGATCGAGGGCGTGAAGCTCCGCTCCGTCATGACCTGCAAGACCCGCAGCGGCATCTGCCAGCGCTGCTACGGCCGCGACCTGGGCAGCAACAAGACGGTCGAGATCGGCACGCCGGTCGGCATCATCGCCGCCCAGTCCATCGGTGAGCCGGGTACCCAGCTCACCATGCGCACCTTCCACATGGGAGGCGTCGCCGAGGGCGCCGACATCACCCAGGGTCTCACCCGCGTGGAGGAGCTCTTCGAAGCCCGCAACCCCCGCACTGCCGCCGTCCTCTCGGACATCACCGGCCGCGTGAAGGTGCACCACCAGGGCGGCAAGACGACCGTTTCCGTCTCCGCCGAGGAACCGGGCGACGACATCTACCTCATCCCGGCCGGCTTCGATGTGATCGTCAAGAAGGGCCAGTCGATGGAGGTCCGCGGCCAGCTCGCTCGCTCCAAGTACGACAAGTCCGTGGTCCGCGCCACCATCGCCGGCAAGGTGACGGATGTCGACGACCACAAGATCACCGTCCACCACCTGGAGCCCCAGGAGCGCAGCTACGCCTTCGGTTCCCGCGAGTCGATGCTCGTGAAGACCGGTCAGGTCGTGAACGTGGGCGATCCGCTCAACGTCGGTCACTTCAACCTGCAGGAGCTCATGGAGAAGAAGGGCGTCTACGATGTGCAGAACTACGTCATCCAGGAGGTCCAGCACATCTACGCCTCCCAGGGACAGACCATCAACGACAAGCACCTCGAGATCATCGTCCGCAAGATGTTCAGCAAGATCCGCATCACGGACGCCGGCGACTCCTCGTTCCTGGCCGGTGAGACCTGCGACCGCGGCGACGTGGACTACGAGAACGAGCGCCTCATCAAGCAGAAGAAGCGTCCGGCCGGCTACGAGCAGCTGCTCCTCGGTATCACCCGCGTGGCCCTCGCTACCGATTCCTGGCTCTCCGGCGCCTCCTTCCAGGAGACCATCCGCGTGCTCGTCGACGCCGCCACCACCAAGCGCATCGATATGCTCGTCGGTCTCAAGGAGAACGTCATCATCGGCCGCCTCATCCCCACGGGTGACGTGTACCGCAAGCGTTTCCTTGAGGCGAAGGCCGAAGCCGACGCCCAGGCAGAGGCCGACAAAGCCTGACAGATCGGCTTTACAGCCGCCTTTCCCCCCGTATACTCCCCGCACCCATGCCGACCATCAGCCAGCTCATCCGCAATCCCCGCCGCCCGTCTCGCTCCAAGAGCAAGGCGCCGGCCCTCCAGTACACCTGGAACGCCCTCAACATGCGTCCGGTTCCGCTGGATAAGGGCGCGCCGTTCAAGCGCGGCGTCTGTCTGAAGGTCACGACCATGACCCCCAAGAAGCCGAACTCCGCTCTCCGCAAGATCGCCCGCGTGCGCCTCACCAACGGTCACGAAGTGAAGGCCTACATCATGGGTGAAGGCCACAACCTCCAGGAGCACTCCGTCGTCCTGGTCCGCGGCGGCCGTGTGAAAGATCTCCCGGGTGTCCGCTACCACATCATCCGCGGCGTGCTGGACTGCGAAGGCGTCCGCAACCGCAAGCAGGGCCGCAGCCGCTATGGCGCCCGCCGTCCCAAGAAGGCCTAAACCTCCCGCCTCTCACTCGCTCTTATGGCTACCCTTCCGAAGCAGTACATCCCCAAGGACTCGACCCCGCTGATCGAGAAGTTCATCAACTGCATGATGCACGACGGCAAGAAGGCTGTGGCCCGCCGCGTGTTCGCCGACGCTCTTGAGATCATCAAGACCCGCACCAAGGAGGATCCGTCCGAGGTGTTCGCCAAGGCTCTCCTCAACGCCACGCCCCTCATGGAGGTCCGCCCCAAGCGCGTGGGCGGTGGTGTCTACCAGGTGCCGACCGAGGTCACACCCAAGCGCCAGACGTCGCTCTCCATCCGCTGGGTGATCAACGCGGCCCGCGAGCGCAAGGGTATGCCGATGGCCCAGAAGCTCGCCCTCGAGCTCCTCGACGCCTCGACCGAGCAGGGCGGCGCCGTGAAGAAGAAGCAGGACGTGCTGAAGATGGCCCAGGCCAACAAGGCCTTCGCCCACCTCGCCAAGTAAGCGAGCCTCGAATTTCGACTCTAAACGAAGAACCGCGCTAGCCGCGGTTTTTTGTTGCCCAGGATCGGCCTATCGTCACGAAATTCTGGCGATTTTTCGCAGATTTGGCGCAAATCGGCCTAGAGCGGGAATCGCTGCCGGCAGAGGAAATCCGCGCGTCTAGAGCCTTGCAAAGATTGTGGAAATCAGTATAATATTTTCGCAAAAAGTTCTTCCTCACACACCCACACCATGACACCCACTCGCACCTCGGACATGCTGATCGTGGAACTCCGGTTCTCGCTCAACGAGTATGAGCTGCTGATGTCGTTGTTCGATGAAGCCCGACTGGCTCTCCTGTGGCAGTCGCGGGTGTCGCTGGGGGATCTCGACGATGAACTGCGCTACAGCGTCATTGAGCGCGTCCGCCCGTGGCTGAAGGCCGCCAAGGCCCAGGGCCAGGAGGGTGAAACGCTTAAAACCTGCCTGCGTTCCGAGATGATGTCGCTGATCGAGGAGTTCACGGCCGCCTGACTGGCCGCTCGCGGGTCTTCGGCTATTCTGGGGGTATGCCCAGTGTCTCCCCGGCCGACCGCCAGCTTCTCTCTACCGCCCTCGACGAGGCCCGGATCTCGCTCCTGATGGATTCTAAGATCTCGGTTTCCGAGGTCACGGAACCGGTCAAGGTGTCGGTCTACGGCGCCGTGGAACCCCTGTTGGTTCGTCTAAAAGAAGTGCCGGGAGAACACCAGCGCCGGGCGCTCCTGACGAAGGCCATCATCCCCATCTTGGAGCGGTCCCTGCCCCACCCGGGCGACGCTCCGGCCAAGGTGCGCTGAAACCCCTGCGATCGGGTCGATCCGGGTTGTCTTCGCCGTGCTGTGGCTCTACACTCCCCCCGCATTTGTACGGTCTTTTCGACCGGATTTTCTTTCTTCAACCTCCAGTATGGACCTGACCTTCGTGCGCAACATCGGCATCATCGCCCATATCGACGCCGGTAAGACGACGACTTCGGAGCGCATCCTCTTCTATACGGGCAAGAACTATAAGATCGGCGAGGTGCACGACGGCGAGGCGACCATGGACTGGATGGAACAGGAGCGCGAGCGCGGCATCACCATCACGGCCGCCGCCACGCAGTGCCACTGGAAGGCTCCCGTCCCCGGTAAGGGCAGCGAGCCGGTCGACATCACGATCAACATCATCGATACCCCCGGCCACGTGGACTTCACGGCCGAGGTGGAGCGCTCGCTGCGCGTCCTCGACGGCGGCGTCGTCGTCTTCGACGGTTCCCAGGGCGTCGAGCCCCAGTCCGAGACCGTCTGGCGCCAAGCCGACAAGTACAACGTCCCGCGCCTCGCCTTCGTGAACAAGATGGATAAGACCGGCGGCGACTTCTTCATGTCGCTGGCCTCCATCCACGATCGCCTCAGCAAGTCCGCCGTCGCCATCCAGCTGCCGATCGGCCAGGAGAGCGAGTTCAACGCCGTCGTCGACCTGATGCAGAAGAAGGCCTACACCTTCGAGGGAAAGATGGGCGAAGTCATCAAGGAGATCCCGATCCCTGCCGAGATGATGGAGCAGGTGCTCGAGTACCGCGCCGTCCTCATCGAGAAGATCGCCGAGGCCAACGACGACCTCATCGACAAGTTCCTCGAGACGGGCGCCCTCTCCGACGAGGAGATGTTCCGCG
>JAGOUB010000059.1 GCA_018061525.1 Candidatus Peribacteraceae bacterium | reverse complement strand
CACCTCACCTCCGCCATGGGCGCCGCCAACATCGGCTGGTACGGTACCGCCATGCTCTGCTACGTCACCCCCAAGGAACATCTGGGCCTGCCCAACAATCAGGACGTGCGCGACGGCATCATCGCCTACAAGATCGCCGCTCACGGCGCCGACCTGGCCAAGGGCCTGCCCGGCGCCCAGCTGCGTGACAACGCTCTCTCCAAGGCCCGCTTCGAGTTCCGCTGGGAGGACCAGTTCAACCTCTCCCTGGATCCCGAACGCGCCCGCGAGTACCACGACGAGACCATGCCCCACGAGGCCCACAAAGTCGCCCACTTCTGCTCCATGTGCGGCCCCCACTTCTGCTCCATGCGCATCACCCAGGAGGTGCGCGACTACGCCGAGGCCCATCGCCTGGACGACGTCGAGGCAGCACTGGCCGAGGGGATGCGGGAGAAGGCGGTGGAGTTCCTGAAAGAGGGCGCGGAGATCTATCGGGAGATCTGAGCGACTGAGCCCAGCGCAAGGGAGGTACACCTAAGAGGCTGAGCATTAAATGTATAAAATTCATCATCGAAAAACTTTCCGACGGCTACTGATGTGTACATGGTCGGCATTAAGGACCTCGTCGAGGGCGACATCTTCGGCGAGGCCCTGTGCGATGTGTAGTACGTGATGCACTTAGATCGAACAAGCGATACGGCCCGCCCCACCGCTCCCCGAGCTACACCAAGGGGATGGGGATGAAGCCCGACTATCACGACCTGAGCGAAGAACAGTTCGAGTATCTGGTGGTAGCCATCTGCTCTTGGCTGCTTGGTCTTGGTGTGCAGGGTTTCACCAAAGGGCCAGATGGCGGCAAAGACGCTCGCTTTTGCGGTCGGGCGGAACGTTTTCCAAGCGCGACGGCCCCTTGGGATGGACGGATCGTCATTCAGGCCAAGCACACGGATCTCATCAATCGCAAGTTCTCCGAACCCGACTTCTCAGGCGATGCCGCCAGTTCGGTTCTGAGCGAGGAGATTCCGCGCATCAAACGCTTGCGCGCTGCCGGTGAGCTCGACTACTACCTGCTGTTCGCGAACCGCCGATTGGCCGGGGTAGCGGAGGAAAAGATCCGCAAGCGCATCGCCCAAGCCGCCGGGATCGACGAGGGAGCCGTGCATCTATGCGGCGAAGAGACCTTAGATCAATACCTGACCTGGGAGCCGGACATTTTGCGACGGGCTCGAATCAGCCCATTCGATGTCCTGGCATTTATCGACCCGAGGGACTTGGCGCGCGTCATCCAGGCATTTTCCGAGGGGCGCGGTTGCCTCTCGGATGTGCTGGAAGACGATACCCCGCCCCCAGAGCGGCGCGTCAGTCTGGCGGAAAAGAATACGATCTACGGTCTGTCCGAGGAATACGCGAACCGGATTAAGGGCTACATCAAGGAGTTTGAACCAGTTCAAGCCTTTCTTGCCGCGCCGGAGAACAGCACCTATCTGCGCTACTACGAGGATACGGTCGAGGATCTCAATGGGTTCATTCTGACCCACAGGCAAGAACGCCATAGTTTCGATCAGGTCTTGGAGCGGCTTTTCAAGCTCCTGGTCGACCGCGACTACGATCTCAGGATCAACAAGCGCCTTACCCGCATCATTTTTTATTACATGTATTGGAACTGTGACCTAGGTAGCGAGCGTAATGCTTAGACCATCCAAGTACGCCCACCCGGACAAGACCGTTGTGGCGGTCGCTACCCTGCTGCTCCGACGTCTGAGGGACAACCGCGTCGATAGCTTCGATGGTCTGCGCCAGTATCTTTCCGGTACCCAGGAAGGAGTCGGCGCCCTGTTCCTACCGGCCCTTAACCTGCTGTTTATTTTGGGCCTGGTCGAGTATCGGCCAAAGACCGACGCATTCGAATACATCGGTCGCTGACCATGCGCCTGTCCCAGATCTACTGCAATCAGCCGGACCGTCTCGGCCCAATCCGCTTCAATGCCGGCTTCAACGTCATCCTTGGGGAGATCCGCCTGCCGGAGAACCCAGACGAGGATACACACTGCCTTGGCAAGACCACGCTGGCGCGGCTGATTGATTTCTGTCTTCTAAAGAAGCGCTATAAAGACTTTTTCCTGTTCAAACACGAGCAGTTATTTGCCGATTTCGTCTTCTTCTTGGAAATCGAGGCGCTGTCCGGCGGCTACCTCACCATCCGCCGCTCTGTCTCGGAGAACACCCGTATTGCCTTCAAACATCACGCGGAGCCCTTGAGAAATTTCGTCCAGTTGCCCGACTCGGATTGGGATCATGTTAAAGCCCCGTTCGAACGGGCGCGCCAGATCCTTGACGGCGTTTTGGACCTGCGCGCTATCAAACCCTGGGACTACCGGATGCCGGTGAGCTATGCATTACGCACCCAGAAGGACTTCAACGATATCTTTCAGCTCGACAAGTTCCGGGGCGCACACGCTGCATGGAAGCCCTATGTCGCCCATCTGTTGGGGTTCGACGAGGGCTTGGTGCGTGATAGTTTCGACCTGACGAAGCAGATCGAGACCCTGAAGCAGGGCATCAATTCCCTCCGTGCCGAGTTGCTTGGGGTGAATACCAACCTCGATACCATCGAAGGTCTTCTGACCCTGCGTTCGGAAGAGGCCGAGTCACTCGCCAGCCGCATCAATGCCTTCGACTTCCGGCTGGCAGACTCCGCCGTCAATAAAGAGATCGTCGAGGACCTCGACCGACAAATTTCCGCCGCCAACCAAGAACGCTACTACCTCTCGGTCAACCGCGCCAAGATCGTGCGATCCCTTGAAGAGCATGCGATCGTCTTCGAGCCCGAGACCGCCAGCCGTTTGTTCGAAGAGGCCGGCCAAGTATTTCCGGGCCAGATCCGTAAGGCATTCGAAGACCTCATCCGCTTCAACCGCGCCATCACTAACGAGCGTAAGGGCTATCTGCTGGCCGAGATGAAGACCGTGGACGCGGACATGCTGGCACTGGAGGGTCGACTCGAAGCCCTGAATCGGGAGCGAACCGAGGCCTTGGCCTTCCTCCGAGACGCCGATTCCATCCAGAAGTACCGCGATCTCAACAAACGCTTGGTCACCCTGCGCGCCGAGATCGAGCGGCTGACCGCCCAGCGCGAGGCATTTCTGCGCTTGCGCGAGAAGGAACGCGAGCGGGTGCAATTGGAGGAGCAACGGGTTCAGACCCAGCAGCGCATGGAAGATAATATTGAGGGCGAGGCCCGCTCCCCAGAGAGCCGCTATCAGGCGATCCGCCGCTACGTCAATGAATTCACACGCGAGGTCGTGGACCGCGGTGCCTTGGTCAGCACCCGGCTTAACAAGGAAGGCAACATCGAATTCTCGGCCGAGTATCTGGGCGCCGATGGCAAGCCTAGCAGCGAGGATCAAGGCAAAAGCTATCGGCAACTGCTCTGCGCCGCCTTCGACCTCGCCGTCGCCCGCGCTATGCTCAAGGAACCCTACATCCGTTTCCTGTATCACGACGGCTTGCTGGAGGGCCTGGACAACCGCAAGAAGCTGAATCTGATCAGCACCATCCGCCGATTCGCCACAATGGGCATCCAGCAGATTGTCACCGTCATCGACTCTGACCTGCCAATGGACGAGAGTGGCGAGCGCTTCGCCTTCCGGGATGACGAGGTGGTGCTGGTGCTCCATGACAAGGACGACAGCGGCCGCCTATTCCGCCTGCCACGTTGGTGACTAGGATTGGCTTTAAGGCTCCGAAGTGCGTTTGAGGCCAGGCAGGGCTGCTGAACTGCGGTCGGCCCGTTTCCCTAATGCTGAGCATGCGGCAACATACCGAATCTTCCCAATAGCCATGAAACCCACTAAGCAAGAAGGGTGTGCGCTGAGTGACTTCATCCGCGCACACCACGGAACCTATACGGAATCGCTATGGCCCGCTCCACCGTCCATTATGCCGACAAGGACACCAACAACATCCTCAAGAAGCTGCACAACAAGCTACGGCCGGCGGGGACCCCCGTGCAGCGGGTGGAATACATCATCGAGTTGCTGTTGTTGCGCATCTTCGAGGTCAAACTGGTCCAGGACCCCGGATTCCACCCGTTGCGCGCGGCCTTCACCGGGCGCAATGAGGGCCTGCTGTTCTCCACTCTGCTTGCGCTCCCCAACGACGCGATCCTCCCGGCACTCAACAGCCGCCTCTTCCCCTTCTACGCCCGCATCCTGAGCGAGGCACGCAAGGTCTGGCCGGGCAACCTCTCAACCAAGGTGCAGGACCAGTTGGTATTGATCGAGGAGGTCTTCGGCAACTCCAACTTCACCAACAACGTCACCAGCGGAAATTTAGCCGAGATCATCGGCTTGGTGGCGGATCTGGACCAGGACCGTCTGCTCCAGACCGATCTGCTGGGCGATGCCATCGAGTCCGCCCTGTCCGAGACCGGCGGCACCAAGGACATCGGTCTGCACCGGACCCCCGACCACATCCGCCAGTTCATGGTCGGCCTGGCTGCGCCGACCTTCCAGTCCCGACTTTTTGATCCCACTGTCGGCACCGGCGGTTTTATGTTTGACAGCTTCGAGTACGTGCTGGAAGGCGTCACCCGCGAGGGCCGCTGGCCCGGTCCCAAGGCCCACCCAGAATTGGCCGCCTGGTTCAAGGCATGGTTCGACCGTCACCCGGTCGAGATGCCATCCACGGAGGTCAGTACCGACTTCTACCGCACCGGCGTGGGCGGCGTCGAATATTTGGGCATGGTCCGCAAGATGGCCGCCATCAACTTCTACGTGCGCGGCCTCAACCCCGGCAACATCCAGCAAGGCGATGCCTTGGAGCAGTTCGGCAGCGCGATCCTGCCCAACAGCAAGACCATCGTCATCGCCAACCCGCCCTTCGGTGCCCAGCGGGATCAGGCGTCTTACCCCAACGTCTGGAGCGAGTACCCTACCGAGAGCGAGACCACCATCCTCTTCGTCAAGCTGATGCTGGAGACCTTGAAGCATGGTGGGGTCTGCGCCGTTATCGTCTCCGAGGGCTTTCTCACCTGGGACCAGAACAGTGCCCGCGCACTGCGCCGCGCCTTGCTGGAAGGCTGCGACCTGCAAGCCATCATCAGCCTGCCCCAGGGCGTCTTCGTCAGCAAGGGCGGCCAGGGACCCAAGACCTCCATCCTGCTCTTCGTCAAGGGCCGGCCCACCGAGCGGGTCTGGTTCTACAAGGTAACGAACGACGGTTATTCCATGGGGACCAACCGCAAGCCGCTGCCCGGTTGCCAACTGGTCGAGGCCCTGGACCTCTTTCACACCTATGTCCGCCAGGGTCTGGAACCGCCCGAATCCCGCCACGCCTTCTGCATCCCCGCCGAGTGGATCAAGACCTTGGACCCGCGGATCAAGGACCGTATCCGCACCGAGACCCGTGCCGACATGGCCGTCAAGCGGGCCGAGGATCGCGCCAAATTGGAACAGAAGTGGGCCGCCCAGATCGCGGCCAAGCGGCTCACTGAAACGGGACGGCTCCAGCGCTTCGCCCAACACGCCGATCTGTGGGAAGCCAAGACCCAGAACGAGATCGCCCGTAAGATCGAGCGGGCACACCTCTATTCGTTCAACCTGTCCAACTACCGGAGCGGTCTGACACTCGAACAATTGACTGCTTGGCGGGACTTTGCGGCCAGCCGGGTACGCGAGGCCGAACCGGAAGACGGACTGGAGCGGAGATACCGCGCCGTTGCTGCGGCGCCGATCGAACGATTGGATGAGTTACTGTCCACGCTGGATCCACGACACACCCTGGAACTCGATTGGGCACGGCAGTTCTTGGCCGGTGTCTCGCCGGAGCATTTCGACCGCTATCCGCATTTGGGGACCTTGCAGGCGATCATCGCCTCGCAGCAGAGGACGCCGCAGGTAGCACTGAAAGAATTGTTGGAGCAGGTTTCGCGGCCGGTTGTTCTTGAGGCAGGGCGTACGTATCGCCGTGTTACGGTCAAGCTCAATGGCAAGGGCGTGGTACTTCGCGATAGAGTGACGGTCGATGAGGTATAGCCGATTTATTTGTTAAAACCACATGATCGACCTTGAGGAACCAAAGAGGGGATCTATACTATTAGAAATTGATTCTGTATTGCGGAGTTGACGATGAAACCTGACTGGCTATCCGATGG
>JAGOUB010000058.1 GCA_018061525.1 Candidatus Peribacteraceae bacterium | reverse complement strand
ACGCGCGTGAAGGGCGTGAAAGTGCGCGATGGAAAAGTGGTCTCGGCCACGCTGGAGAACACCGCTACGGGCGCCGTCACCGAGGAAACTTGCGACGTGTTCTTCTCCACCATGCCGATCCGCGACTTGATGGGGATGATGGATCCGCCGCCCCCGGCCGCCGTGAAGACCGTGGCCGACGGCCTGCAGTACCGCGACTTCCTGACGGTCGGCCTGCTCCTCAAAAAGCTTCATGTGCAGGAGAAGGGAACGGAGCCTAAGGCCGACGTGCCCGACACTTGGATTTACATCCAGGATGACGGTGTGCAGGTGGGGCGCGTGCAGTTCTTCAACAATTGGAGCCCGTACATGGTGGCCGACCAGGGCTCGCGCTGGATCGGACTGGAGTACTTCGTGAACGAGGGCGGCACGCTCTGGAACACGCCGGATAAGGATCTGATCGACCTGGGTGTGCGCGAGATGGAGCAGGTGGGCCTTGCGCGCCGCGAGGACCTGCTGGACGCCTGCGTGCTGCGCATGCGCAAGGCGTACCCCGCCTACTGGGGCACCTACACCGAGCTGCACCTGGTGCGCGAGTTTGTCGAGGGCATCCCGAACCTGTACCTCATCGGCCGCAACGGCATGCACCGCTACAACAACCAGGACCACTCGATGCTCACGGCGATGGTTGCCGTCGACAACTTGGCCGCGGGACGCACCGACAAGTCCAACCTCTGGGAGGTGAACCTCGACATGATCTATCACGAGGCTAAAGAGAAAACGGCCAACTGACGCCTTTGCCAGTATATTGCATAAATTACTATTAGTTTTATAATATCTATCCAGCCGAGGAACGGCTGGGAAGTCTCACGGAGGAAAGGCCATGCGATGGTTGAAAGCGATGGTTCTCTGGTCTCTTCTGCTGCTCGTGGGCTGCGAGCACGCACCCAAGCAGCGGGTGTCAGTGGGCCTGCGGGTCCACATTCCCGATCCCACGGTTCGAAACCGCCACCGAGCGGCCAAGATCCCCCTGGACCTGACGGTCGACTACGAGATCGGAGGCGCGCCGAAGCCGGCCGAGGATGATGACCAGTGACCAACCCGAGCGGATGCCACCCGGCCTCCGCTCATTTTTTATTTCGGCAGGTTCGCCGAGTACCACTCCACCGCCTTCTCCACGCCGCGATCGAGCGGCGTCACCGGGGCGTAGCCGAGCACGCGCTGGGCCTTCGTGATGTCGGCGACGTAGCGGAAGATCTCGCCCGTTCGCGACTGTCCGATGGTGACGGGGGACTCCGACTTGAGCAGTTCCTTCATCCGTTCGGCGACATGCAGGATGGTCGTGCCTTGGCCGTAGGCGATGTTGTAAGTGTCGTTCTTGGCACTATCGAACTTTTCGAGCGTGAGCATGATGCCCTGCACCGTGTCGTCCACGTACGTGAAGTCGAGGCACTTCTCGGCGCCGAAGACCGGCAGCTCGCGGCCAGAACGCCCGCGGCGGAAGTACTCGGGGATGAGGCGCTCGGAGTCATCGTACATGCCGTAGACGTTGCTGAAGCGCAGGATCACCTGGTCGATGCCGTAGCAACGGCGGTAGCCCTCCACCATCGCCTCGCCGGCGAACTTGCTGGCAGTGTAGGGGCTCTCGCAGTTTTCCACGCGCACCAAGTCCTCGGTGTAGCGCTCGGCGCCGATGTTGCCGTAGGTCTCGCGCGAGGAGGCGAAGATGAAGCGCTTGATGCCCTTCTTCCGGGCGTATTCCAGGGCATGGTAGGTGGTGACGATGTTCTCGAAGGCGCGGTCGGGGTGCTGCACCAGCTCGTACACGCGGGCGTTGGCCGCCAGGTGCACCATGGCGTCGAATCCGCCCGGAAGAGCCTCGACGGCGTCCTGGTCGAGCATGTCGATCACCTTGGTGACGGCCTGGACGGCCGGCTGCCACTTGTTGGGCACCCGATCGACCCCAAGCACCTCGTGGCCGGCGGCCAGTAACGCCTCGCAAAGACGGGTTCCGATGGTGCCGCTGCTTCCAGTAACCAAGACGCGCATGTTCGGGGATGGTAGCCTATCCGTGTCAGCAATCCAGCGGACCTCCCATGCTCACCCTCGTCCTGCCCACCTACAAAGAGACCGAGAGCCTGCCGATCATCCTTCCGGAGATCGAGGCGGCGCTGCGCGGCCAGGAGTTTGAGGTGATCATCGTCGACGACGACTCACCCGACGGCACGGCTGCGGTGGCGCGCGGCTTGATCGCCAAGTACCCGTGGCTGCGCGTCATCCGACGCGTGGGCCGGCGCGGCCTCTCCTCGGCCGTGATCGAGGGCTGGCTGGCCGGGCGCGGCGACGTGCTCGCCGTGGCCGACGCGGATGGGCAGCACGACCTCAGCATCCTCCCGGCCCTGGCCAAGGACTGCGCCGATGGCGCGGCGGTGGCCATCGGTTCGCGCTATGTCGCCGGCGGCAGCACCGGCACCTGGGGCGGCAGCCGCTTGGCGCTCAGCCAGGCCGCTACCTGGCTTACCGGCCTGCTCTGCCCGAGCCCCGTCACCGACCCCATGAGCGGCTTCTTCGCTGTCCGCCGCGACGCCTTCGAGGCGGCGGTGCACGGCCTGCGGCCCAAGGGCTTTAAGCTGCTGATGGAGGTGCTGGTGCACCTGCCCAAGGGCGCGCGCCTGGCCGAGCGGCCCTACACCTTCCGCGAGCGCCGCGCGGGCGTGAGTAAAATGTCACTGCGCGTAGAGGTGGAGTTCCTCGAGTCGCTCTACGACCTGACGGTGGGGCGCGTGTTCCCGCTCATCTTGGTGAAGTACCTGCTCGTCGGCGCGCTCGGCATCGTCGTGAACCTGGCGGCCTTCCGCCTGGTCTCGGCATTCTGGCCCGCCACGCTCCAGCCGACGTACCTCGGCGCCACCACGGCGCTACTCATCGCCATCGAGGCCTCGATCCTCTTCAACTTCCTGCTGAACAACGTTTGGACCTTCAAGCGCACCCAGCTGAAAGGCTTGGGTTTGCTGTGGGGACTCGTGACCTATCACGCCGCTTGTGCCCTGGGCGCCCTCGCTAATACCGCAGTGAGCACGCTGCTCCTCCTCCGCGGTTATCACGAATTGTCCGCGCTCATTGCCGGTGCGGGGTTGGCTGCGGCTTGGAACTACACCATGAGCAGGATGTTGACGTGGAAAGATTGAACGGGTTGGCACTTTTTGTGCGCGACAAAAAGTGCCCAAAAAGCGCGTCGCGCCAAAGCCCCTCCACCTCGGCCCCGTACCTCCTCGCGGGCCATTAGGCCCGGCCCGCTTCGTCGGTCGACTGTCGCCCGCCAGTTTCCTAGCGTTTATTTGTGCGCGCGACAGTCGAGGCGGGGCCGATCACCTCCCCCATGGCGCGACACCGCTCCACGATCTCATTCCACGATGCCTGACGCACACTTCGAATATCGCCTCCGGCGCACGGTGGCGTCTTTGCCTGCGGAGGGGCCGCGCGCCGGCCGGGGGTGAAGGGGCACGAAGGATATTTCCTCCTTCGGGAGGATGGCTATAACCAAGCAGAACCATGGAGGTGGGCTCGGCGCGCCAGCGCTTTTGGGTACTTTTGGCGCGCTGCCAAAAGTACCAATCATTCACAAAAAAGAGGGCCGAAGCCCTCTTTTTCTGGGAGGTGATGGAGGCCGCTTACTTGCGGTACGCGAGCATGCCCATGAAGCGGGCGCGCTCGACGGCCTGGCGGAGCATCTTCTGATGCTTCAGGCAGACGCCGGTGTAGTACTTGGCGCGGATGTTACCGAAGTAGTCGATGTACGGCTTGATCGACGGATAGTCCTTGTAGTCGAGGTAGGCGATGTTCTTGGGGTCGAACGGGCAGGACTTGAGGCGCGGGTCGCTGCGCTGCTGCTTCTGCTGCTGGCCGTAGGACTGGTTCTTCTTGGGGGCGGGCATGGGGGGCGGGGGGAATCGTGAGCGGGATCAGATATCGAGCGTGTCGGACGACAGGAGCTTATCGAGCTGCTGGCCCACCTCGCCGGCCTCGGCCTTCTTCTCGACGGGCTTCTTGCGGACGACCTCCGTGCGCTTGGCGTCGCGCTTGGCCTTCTCCACGACGCGCTCCTCGATGCGGCGGGTCTTCTCGTTCTCGCGGTCCTGCTCCTCGACGTGGCGGCGCTCCAGCCACTCCTCGTAGCGCTTAGCGTACGAGACGATCTCGTAGTTCTTCGGGGGCTTCACGGCCATGTGGCGCAGGAGTCCCTTCGTGATCTTGAGGGCCTGGTCGACCTCGGCCAGCTTGGCCGGGAGCATCTCAACGTAGTAGATGACGTAGACGCCCTCGGTGTAGCCACCGATGGTGTAGGCGAGACCGCGGCGGCCCCATGCGTCCTTGGAGACCATGGTGGCGCCGGCCTCGGCGAAGATGGAGTCGATCTCCTTGAGGAGAGCGGCTTCGTCCTTCTGGGGCATCGGGTACGGGTACAGGACGCAGAACTCGTAGAGACGCGCGTCCTCGTTCTTGAGGGTGTGGGGCATAGGCTTCTTTGGGCAAGCCTGGCGGCGAAGGCCGTCAGGAGAAGAGCTCGGTGATTCTACGGAGGCCTCCCAGGGGAGTCAAGCGGGCCTGACTCGCCCCCCTGGGATACTAGACTTTTATTCATTTTATTCTATAATAATAAATAGATCCTTTTTCACCAACACCGGTACCTTCACCGGTTAGTTGATCGGCACGGAAATATTGCTGGAGATATCCAATGTCTTATCAAGAACATAGCGAAAAATGGAAACGCGCTGTTTGCATGACGTATGAGCAACCATGCGAACGTGAAGAATTTTATGATCTGCTTGAAGGGGCTCTTCAGCGGTTGGCTCTGGAAGAAGAAGTGGTGCGTTTGTATCAAAAGGACCTCGCTCGGCGAATAGCGGCTGGCTGTCTGAGCTTTGTTCGTTTGGCACAACTTGCCCTCGGCGAGATTGTCATGACAGCCGCCGAAGAACGGCATGTAAAAAACTGCGGCTATTGTCAGTCTTGGGTCTATAAACGGGAATCGTAGGATTACCACCGGCACCCCGATGTTCGCATCGGGGTGCTTTTCTCTGCGTTACTCGCCATAGAACGGTTCGCTCTGGGCGCTAATGCGCTCGCATGCGGCCCGGTCGGCGACGGTCAGCGACGGGCAGAGGGCGCGGCCTTTCTCGGCCGAGGCGAAGTGGACGATGGTGTAGCTGACGAGGCCTTCCACGCAGAGGGCGTGGTCGGCACCGGTCAGCTCGGCACATGCGGCGATGGCGATCTCCGGCTCGCCGACGTGCTCCTTCATGGCGGCGCTACCCACGCCCTTGATGCAGGCGGGGCGGCTCGGTTCGTCGATGAGGCGGCACCAGTCGACGGCCTCGGCGTAGGCGCCGGGGTTGAGGCGCAACAGGTAGCGCGGGGTGTAGAAGGCGCAGACGCCGCGGTCGGCGTCGCTCTGGCCGCGGCAGGCCTTGTAGGGATCCTCAGGGTCCAGCAGCGGCGACGGGTGGGCTGAGCCGTCGGAGGCGAAGTGCTCCATGAAGACGCCCTCAGCGCATTGGATTTTCTGGAAGCCTTCCTTTAGCGAGTGACAAAGGACAAGGCTTTGCTCGATGTCGTTGTCGTAGACGGCCATCGCGCCGTGGCCGAGGCCGTGGAAGCACTTGCCGCTCTGCGGGGGGCAGGTCTTGGCGAAGAGTGCGGGGATCTCGTCCTCCGGCGTCTCGGCGAAGTGCGACTCGATCACGCCGTGCAGATAGCCCGAGCCGCAGATGTCGTCCTCGAACGTCAGTGCCGTCTCGAAGCCCTCGTGCTCCAGCGCCTCGTGGCCGATGCCGTGCGCCAGGCCGTGGCACTGGCCGGCCAGCTCGGTGTCGCTCTTGGCGATCCGCGTCAGCTCGTCGAGCGCGGCGCGGACTCCGTCTTCTTCCAAGATCTCGTGCAGCTTTTCTTCGGCCAGGCCGTAGGCGTCGGTCTTTGGCGGATCATCGGCGTGGTGGTCCTCTTCGCGCACCGAGAGCATGAGCGCACTCAGGAGGGCGGTGGCCACGACGATGCCGACGACGGTCAGGAGGCGTTTGTTCATCGGACGGGAGTATATACTCGGGCCACGGCCCTGTAGTTCAACGGATAGAACAACCCCGTCCTAAGGGGTGGATGTAGGTTCAATTC
>JAGOUB010000057.1 GCA_018061525.1 Candidatus Peribacteraceae bacterium | reverse complement strand
CGCCAGCACCGACTGGGCGCGGCGGCCGTCGTTCTCCAGGCGCAGGCGGGTGAGGGTGCGATGAGCGCCGTACGTAACGCTGGTGCGCACGGGCAGGAACTCGATCGAGAGCTCGGCAGACGCGCCGGGGGTGATCGTCGCGCGCGGCACGGACGACGAGGACGCGGCGGCAGCGATGATACGGGCCGGCGCATCGGCGCTGACCTCTTCGAGCGTCAGGCGGTGCTCCCCCGCCGCGGCGGCCGAGGCCGAGAAGTCGGCGGCGACGGTGAGGATGCGCGTCTCGCAGGCATCAACCGTGAAGCTGCGTAGGCGCAGCATGGTGGGCGCCTGGTCATTGGGAACCGCGCCGCGCGACGCACGCCGGCCGCCTTCCATGAGGTAGAGGCGAGAGAGATCGCGCACGCTGCCGAGGCCGCCGTGGCGTACTTCCAGCGACGACACGGACACATCGCTGGCGCAGCTCGCCTGGAGCGAGACCGTCAGCATACCCACGCGCTGGGCACCCTGCGGGATAGAACCCTGAGCAGGCACCGACACCGTGGCCGTGAGGGCCGGCGGTCCGGGCAAAGCGGCCAAGGCAGAAGCCGGCACGAGGAGCGACGAGAGTAGGGCGAGAAGCAGGCGCATACGCCCGGAGTCTACGGCCAGAGGCGGGGCCGAGCGACGAAAATCCTCACGAACCGATCCTTGTCGAAAGGAAGGAAGGTGGTACGGTGAACCTAAGTCTGAACCGTCCTTTCAACCCTGAGGAGAGCCCGCATGAGCACTCGCGCGTCTGTCGCCTTGCTCGCCGCCCTGGTCGTCATTGTCGCCTGCTATGTCCACAACGTTGGGAAGAGCACCCCGCGTCTGAACGTCGCAGTCGTCGAACCCGAGCCCGGCGCATACATCGTAAAGGTCTACGCGGTCAGCCCGCGCCAGCCCAACCGCCGCGTCCAACGCAGCCTCGATGGCGAGGCGCTGAAATTGGCCGAAGAGGCCGCCGCCAAGCTCGAAAAGCAGTGGGGGCGCCGCTCTCTCTCAACGCTCATCGTGCTGTCCCGGGTCCAATTCCCGGACGGCTCGGCAGCCCTCTTGCCCATGGAGATGATGGTCATCTTCATCCCTCCGGGCGCAATCCCTCCGCCCGGCGTTCCCGTCTCGTGACGGGACACGTCCTTCGCCGCCCGCGCATGCGCGGGCGGTTTTTTTAGGCGCGCTGCGAGGCAATCACACGGCCGGCCACGAGGCCAGCCATCAAGGCGAGAGCTGTAAGACCAGCTACCAGGAGCACTGTGCGCTGACCGGCCGAAGCCGTGCTGCGGGCGCCCTCAAGTAGAGTGGCGCCCATGTCGACGCCGGTCTGGGGCATATCGGTCACCACCGTCACATTGGTCGTCACCATCGCCGTGCCGGCCAGGTTGCCACCGCTGACGCGGGCCGAGAACGGCAAGACCGTCTGGTTGGGGACGCCGCGCGGCGTGCGCACCACGAAGTGCAGCGTGTACATCTGGTTCTGCAAGAGCTGGTTAAAGCGCCAACGCACGGAGCGACCGTCGATCTCGCCGAGGATGGCGTCGGTGATGGTGACGCCTTCGGGCACCTGAGCCTCCACAAGGAAGCCCTCCGCGGGGCCGGCGGAGAAGTTGCGCACCGGGATAGAGACCTGCATCAGGCCGCCCGGCGGGATGACCTCGTAGTCGGTCTCGAGAGTGATGACGAGATTGTTGGCCGCACGACGAGGCTGTACGCCGCCGCCCGTGGTGGAGCCCGGCACCGTCGGCTCATCGTCTTCCCAAAGGACGGACGAAACGGCCGACGAGGTCATGGATGAAGACGAGGCGGAGGCCATCGTGCTGCTGCTCTGGCTGGAGGAGATCACCACGCCAGAAGCGCTGCGGGAAGCGGAAGACGACGAGGGGGCCGCGACCGTACCGCTGCCGACCACCGAACCGGAGCCGATCACCATAATTCCCGAGCCCGAGCGCGACGACGAGGACATTGCTGAGCTCGAAAGGGACGAAACGACGACGCCTGAAGCCGAGAGCGACGAGCCCGAACCCATCATCATGGACGAGGACGACCACGACGACATCGAAGACCACGAGGAGGACCACATCACCATGCCCGAGTCGTCCATCCAAGCGCCCGTGCCGATTCCTTTATTGATCACGAGCACCGCGGCGGTGGAAGTCTGCGGAGCGCCGAGGCCGTCTTCACTGACGTCTCGCGGCACGTTTGCGCCGGAATTCACAATTGGCGCCGGTGGGATCTCAGTCGGCTGGCTGGGCGCGGAGCTGCAGGCAGCAAGGAAGAGGACGACGACGAGAGCGGGAGGGAGGCGCATGGCGCGGAGCATAGCAGGGTCAGGAACCGAATGTGTAGGCGTAGGCGGCGACGCCGGGCTTGAGGAAGGTGATGAGCACGTCGTGTTCGCCGTAGTCGCCCTTAAAGAGTTGGAAGAGATCGGCGCGGTCGACCGTCAGCGGCACGGGCTCTCCCCCGTCGACGCGCACCTCGGCCGCGATCTCGTCGCCCTCGCGCTCGGGACCGAGCACCAGGTTCACCTCGGCCGCCAGGGCGCGGATGCGCAGCGAGCCGGTTCCGGCCTGCAGCACCTGCCGTTCGTCCTGCTTGAGCTGCCAACGGCCGTGGAGGGCCACCATATTTAGGGGCAGGTCGTCGGGCGCCACGTAATCGGTCGGCTCCTCGGAGGGCAGCAGGCCGCCGTTCGCGAGCGAGGTCCAGCCGCGGATGCCCAGGTAAGTCTCGGGCGTGGTGGGCCGACGGGCGGCATCCGCCTCTTCTTTCACCGGCGCAGACTCGAAGGAATAGCCCGCCTCCAGCAGCAGCGACTCGATGGCGTCGGCCGTCTCCTGCTCGTTGCCCTCGCCGAAATGCTGGTAGCGCACGCGGCCGTTGGCATCGATGAGGTACTTGGCCGGCCAGTAGTGGTTGGAGAAGGCACGCCAGGTCCCGTAGGTGTTGTCCTGCGCCACGGGATACGTAATGCCCAAGCGCTCGACGGCGTCGGCCACGTTGCTCGCGTCCTGCTCGAAGGCAAACTCGGGCGTGTGCACGCCCACGACCACAAATGGCGCGGTCTTGAAGCGCTCCCAGTAGCCCTCTACCTCCGGAATCGTACGCAGGCAGTTAATGCAGCTGTAGGTCCAGAAGTCGACGAGCACCACCTTGCCCGCCAGGTCAGAAGGCTTGAGCGGCTGGCTGTTGTGCCACGGTCCCAGCTTGGTGAAGGCCGGCATCGGACCCAGGTCCGGCAACACGCCGTCCGCGTCTGGCACGGTGGAACCATCGCCGGGGAAGAGTTGCTCCTCCAGCCGCTGCGCGATCTCGGCCGGACGGGTGCCCGCCAGCCACAGCTGCGCCTGGGAGAAGAGGTTCCAGTGCAGGCCGACGGCCGTAAGCAGGAGCAAGATGCCGGAGACGCGCTTGATGGCGCCGGTATACGGAATGAAGCGATGGACGGCGCCGACCGCCAGCTGGCCGCCGTAGCCGACGATGAGCAACGGTACCGCCGCGCCGAGGGCATAGGCCGCGAGCGACACGAAAGCGACAGTGCCCGGCTGTTCGCGCACCAGTGCGAGCGCCAGACCGAGGGCGGGACCGGCGCACGGCACCCACACCAGGCCGAGCGTGAGGCCCACCACGAACGCCGTCACCAGGTTATCGCCCTGCGCATGGCGCGTGACGTCCTGCACGTCGGCACCCAGCTGCTGCAGCCGCGGCGCGATCCGGCCGCCGATCTCCAAGAGAGCGATGCCCACGACGAGCATGCCAAGCGACAACGCCCAACCATCAGCGGCAAAGAACGAGGCGGCAAGCGCGGCCAGAAGCCACTGCAGCCAACGCCGCTCGGTCAGGAAGCCGGCCGCGAAGAGCACCAGGATGGAGTACGTGCCGGTCTGCACCAGCGCCCCCAGCGTCGTGAACTGCATGAGCACCACCTGCAGTAGAAAGGTGAAACTGACGAACCCCACCACCATGCCGCCCACCGTGACGAGCGGCCGCCAACGACTCCCGCCCGCGATGCTCACTCCGAGCACAATCGGCACCAGTGGCAGGATGCAGGGCAGGGCGATCGTCAGGATTCCGGCCAAGAAGAGCGTGAAGAGCAACGGCAACATACGGAAAAAGACTACCAGCCGCCTCGCATGCCGCTCTGGACAGGCAGCCGTTTTCTGTCCCATAGGAATGACTGCGAAACATTCCTCTAATAACGCAACTAGAACACCCGCCAAGTAACCTGTCACGGCATGGCCGGAAGGGCTTAAAGATGCTAAAATTAGAAGATTTCCGGCTCGGTCGGAAACCAAACACACACCCAATGCGCCTGCGCTCCCTCATGTTCGGCTGGGAATTCCCCCCGGTGCACTCGGGCGGACTCGGCGTGGCGTGCGAGGGATTGGTGCGCGGACTCCAGCGCAACGACGTGGACGTGACGCTCGTCCTTCCCCATGTCAGCGCCAAGGGCGCCGCCCACTCCGACGTCATCTCGGCGGCCGCCGCGACCGCCTCGGGCGTGGTGCCGGTGGCGAGCCTGCTGCGTCCGTACGACGACTCGTTCGCGTTCGCTGCGCGCGCCGGTTCAACACCGGGCGGCCATCTGTACGGACCCGACCTGGCCGCCGCCGTGGCGCACTACACCGTCGCCAGCGTGGAGGCGAGCAAGGAACGGGAGGCCGACGTGATCCACAGCCACGACTGGATGACCTACGGCGCCGGCGCCGCGGCCGCCCAGATGCGCGATGCGCCGCTGGTGGCCCACATCCACGCCACCGAGCTGGACCGCACCGACGGCCACCCCGACCCCTGGATCTTCGGACTGGAGCGCGAGGGCTTCATTGCCGCCGACCGCATCATCGCCGTCAGCGACTACACCAAGCGCCTACTGACGCGCGAGTACGGCATCGACCCGGGCAAGATCAGCGTGGTGCACAACGGCCACGACGCCGATCCCAAGCCGGCCGAGCCCGCCACCATCAGCCGCCACCCGCTCGTACTCTTCCTCGGCCGCCTGACGGTGCAGAAGAACCCGCACCAATTCGTGGCCGTGGCCAAAGAGATCCACGCCCATCAGCCCGACGTGCAGTTCGTCATGGCCGGTGCCGGCCCGATGCAGGGCGAGCTCATGCAGGCCGCCTGCGAGGCGGGCCTCTCACGCAACATGGTCTTCGCCGGACAGGTCAGTAAGCGCGAGGCCGATGCCCTCTACGCCGCCGCCTCGTGCTTCGTGATGCCGTCGCTCTCCGAGCCCTTCGGCTTGGTGGCACTCGAAGCGATCGCCCAGGGCACGCCGGTGGTGGTCAGCCGCCAGTCGGGCGTGAGCGAGGTGCTCGACCACGCCTTCAAGGTGGATTTCTGGGACACGGCCATGATGGCCGACTGCATCCTGACGATCCTGCGCGAGAAGCCGCTGGCCACGCAGCTCAAGACCGAAGCCCCCCGCCTGCTCCAGCGCCTGTCGTGGCACAACCAGGCTCGCGCCGTCCAAGCCGTGTACCACTCGCTCCTCCACCCCAACCACGCATGAGCAACCGCGTCTGCTTCTACTTCCAGGTGCACCAGCCCTACCGCCTGCGCGACCTGCGCGTGACGGACATCGGTGCCGCCGAGCCCGACTACTTCGACGACGTGAACAACCGCAAAATCTTCCGGAAGGTCGCCGAGAAGTGCTACCTGCCGGCCAACGCGCTGCTGCTCCAGCTCATCGACGCCGACCCCGAGTTCCGCGTCTCGTTCTCGCTCTCGGGCGTCTTCTTGGACCAGTGCCAGGAGTACGGCCGCGACGTGCTCAAGTCGTTCAAGGCCCTGGCCAAGACCGGCCAGGTGGAGTTCCTGGGCGAGACCGACTGCCATTCGCTCTCGGCGCTCAAGTCGACCGCCGAGTTCTGCGCCCAGGTGAAGGCCCACTCGCAGAAGATCCACAAGCACTTCGGCCGCGTGCCCAAGGTCTTCCGCAACACCGAGCTGATCTACAGTAACGACCTCGCCAACCAGGTCCGCCTGCTCGGCTTCCGCGGCATGCTGGCCGAGGGCGTCGACCGCCTGCTGGGCGACCGCCACCCCGGCGACCCGGTGGTGCCGCCGACTTTCCGCCTGCCCCGCCCGGTGGAGCGCACCATCGCCGCCGGCCGCAGCCGCCCGCTCCCCAGCCGCCGTTTCCACGTGCTGCTCAAGCACTACCGCCTGAGCGACGACGTCGCCTT
>JAGOUB010000056.1 GCA_018061525.1 Candidatus Peribacteraceae bacterium | reverse complement strand
CGCGGAGCGCACCGAAGGTGCCAGCGGAGCTGTCGACGAGGCGGCGTATGAGCCGCCGAGGAAGACACGGGGCCGGGCGGAGGGGTGTTGGCGCGACGCGCTTTCTTGGGCACTTCTTTGTCGCGCACAAAGAAGTGCCATACCGAATATCAGCACTAGACTCAGGCAATCACCTCTTACCCCAACGGCTTCTCGATCTGACTCAACGGAACCTCATCCAACGGCCGATCCACGACCGGTTTCTTGCGACTGGCCGAGACGCGAACGAAATGGCGGGCGACAAAGTAGATAAGAACGCCGCCGCCAATGGAGAGGGCGCCGCCCAAGATGAGCGTGCCCATCTGCGAGTTCTCGCAAGCGTCGTTGCAGAAGGGGCCGCCGTCGCAGGCCTCGCCAGTATCGACGATGCGATCGCCGCACATGGGGGCGACGCAGTCGGTGCGGCAAGCGTCGGGCGTAATGTTGGAGTTCTCGCGGCCGTCGTCGCACTCCTCACCCGGCTGGATGACGCCGTCGCCGCAAAGCGGCAGGCGGCAGGAGTTATTGCAGCCGTCGGCATTGCTGCGGTTTCCGTCGTCGCAGGACTCGGCCGTGTCGGTCACACCGTCACCGCAGGTCGGGCGCGTGCAGTTGAGGCGGCAGCGGTCCGGCATGCGATCGGAGTTGGTGCCGCCGTCATCGCACTGCTCGCTGCCCTGGATGTAACCGTCGCCGCAGATGGCGGCCACGCAGAGGTTACTGCAGGAATCGTTGTTCACACGGTTGCCGTCATCGCACTCCTCGCCGCGCTGCACGATCGCATCGCCGCAGCGCGTCTTGTGGCAGGCATTGCTACAACTGTCGTCGTTGACGTTATTGCCGTCGTCGCAATCCTCATCCTGCTGGACCTCGCCGTCGCCGCAGCGCGTGGGGAAGCAGTCATTGTTGCACTCATCGCGATCATTGCGGTTGCCGTCGTCGCAGTCCTCACCCAGCTGCACCACGCCGTCACCGCAGAGATTCTCGATCTCCAACTCCACGCCCTGGGCATGCGCGGTCGGCGCAGCACAAGACAGCAGACAGGCGGCCAGCGCGAGCGCGGCCGGGAGCCGGATGTGCTTCCAAATGGAGATCATCTATCAATGATAGCACTTTTGAGGCCTTCTGTCAGCAGCTCCCGACCTTGCCAAAACGGAAGGACGACAGCCCGTATACTTACGAAAGGTGGGTAATCCTGGTAGAATGGGGGTATGCCCAAAGGTGACCTGCTCATTGCCGAGGACGATCCCATCCTCCGCCAGCTCTATCAGCGTAAGTTCTCTTTGGAGGGCTACCAGATCCGCACCGCGAACGACGGCGAAGAGGCCGTAAAGTTGCTCACAGAGCAGCTGCCGAGCCTGCTGGTGCTGGATATCAACATGCCGAAAATGGACGGTTTCCAGGTGCTGGAACTCCTGCCCAAGGAGAAGCGCACCTTCCCCGTCATCATGCTCAGCAACCTGGCCGACGACCGCACCCTGGCGCGCTCGAAGGAGCTCGGTGCCGACGGCTTCCTGGTGAAGAAAGATATGACCATCAAGGGCCTTCTGGAGCTGGTCGAGAAGCTCATCACCCTCCGCAAGCCCCAATAAGCGCCGGTTTGAGCGCGAAGAACAGCTGAAAAACCTGCGGAATCGTGCTATACTGGTACGATTCTTCCGTTCATGGAGATCCTGATCGTCATCGTCGGCGCGACCCTGGCCGCAGCCGCCTGCGTGGCCGGTTTTGTGCTGAGCCGCCGGGTGGCGGCCGACCGCCAGCGGATGGAGAACCTCGTCTTCCTACAGCTGCTCGTGCCCAAGAAGGAATCGCGTGAAGAGAAGGACGACCAGAGCGACCAGTTCGGCAAGGACTTCCGCGAGGTGATCGGCGTCATGGACCACCTGTACCAGTCGCTGCACAGCCTCTACAACGGCAGCGGCAGCCGCCACCTCAACAGCCAGCCCTTCTTCTCGCTGGAATACGCCGCGCTGGCGGGCGAGATCCTGTTCTTCGTGGTCTGCCCCCGCAAGCTCTCGGGCCTGATCGAGAAGCAGATCACGTCGTTCTACCCCGACTGCATCATCAGCGAGGTGGAGGACTACAACATCTTCACGCCGCAGTCGGTGGCCGAGGCCAAGACGCTCATGCCCGGCAAGCCGATGACGTCGGTCTTCAAGACGTACCAGGGGCTCAAGAGCGACCCGCTCAACTCCATCACCAACGCCTTCTCCAAGCTGAAGAGCGACGAGGGCGCCGCCGTGCAGATCGTGCTCCGTCCGGCCAAAAACGGCTGGCAGAAAGAGCTGCAGGACGAGGCCAGCCGCCTGCTCAACCCCAAAAAGAAAAAGGGCGGCTTCTCCAAGCTCAATCCCCTGCGTTGGCTGGCCGCGCTGCTCTCGGTCTTCGACGCGCCGGACTCCGGCGGCGGAGGCAAGAAGGACGAATCAACCGGCGAGCGCGTCTCGACGATGGTGGAGGAATACAGCAAGGCCGTGGATGAGAAGGCCGGCAGCCCGGGCTTCACGGGACTAGTGCGCATCGTCGCTTCGGCCAATAGTCAGGCGCGCGCCGAGATGATCCTAAGCTCGGTAAAGGCCAGCTTCGGCCAGTTCAGCGAGGTGCGCGGCAACAAGTGGAAGGGCGTGGGCTGGGAGGGCAAGGCCAGCGTCCTCAAGCGCTTCATCGCTCGCAACCCGCGCCGCACCTTCCTGCAGTGGCTCACCACGCAACGCATGCTCCTGGGCACCAGCGAGCTGGCGTCGCTCTTCCACCTGCCGAGCGTGAAGTACAACAAGGTGGAGACGATCAAGTGGCAGAACTTCAAGGTGGCGCCGGCGCCCAAGAACATGCCGACCGAGGGCCTCTTCCTGGGCACTAACAGCGATCGCGGCGAGAAGCGGAAGATTTACATGAAGAACGACGACCGCTTCCGCCACTTCTACATCATCGGACAGACGGGAACGGGTAAGTCGTCGTTCATGGTGAACCTCGCCCGCCAGGACTTCGCCAACGGCAAGGGGCTCTGCATCGTCGACCCGCACGGCTCGCTCATCGACGATGTGCTGCCCTACATCCCGCGCGAGCGCGCCGACGACGTGATCTATTTCAATCCGGCCGACACGGAGCGCCCAATGGGCCTGAACCTCCTCGAGGGCAAATCGGCCGAGGAGCGCGACCTCATTGCACTCGACGCCATGAACATGATGGTGAAGATGTTCGGCGAGGAAGTGTTCGGTCCGCGCATCCAAGACTACTTCCGTAACGGCTGTCTCACGCTGATGGAGGATGAGGACGAGGGCGGCGCCATCACCGACCTGGTGCGCCTCTTCACCGATGACGACTGGAACAAGTACAAGGTCTCCAAGGTGAAGAACCCGATCGTCCGCAGCTTCTGGGAGAACCAGATGGCCAAGACCGGCCAGCGCGAGAAGCAGGAGATGATCCCCTACTTCGCCGCCAAGTTCGGCCAGTTCTACACGAACACGCTGATGCGCAACATCGTCGGCCAGACGAAGAGCAGCTTCGACATCAGCAAGTGCATGGACGAGGGCAAGATCCTGCTCATGAACCTCTCGAAGGGTCTCATCGGCGACATCAACTCGACACTGCTGGGCATGATCGTGGTTAACAAGATCCAGGTGGCCGCCATGCGCCGCCAGCGCGCAGGCAAGGAATCGCGCCGCGACTTCTTCCTGTACATCGACGAGTTCCAGAACTTCGTCACGCCGTCGATCGAGTCGATCCTGTCCGAAGCCCGCAAGTACCGCCTCGGCCTGGTGCTCGCCCACCAGTACATGGACCAGCTGGAGAAGGAGAGCAAGCTCTCGGGCGCCGTCAGCCTAAAGGGCGCCATCTTCGGCAACGTCGGCTCGATGATGTTCTACAAGATCGGCCCACAGGACGCCGAGATGGGCGCCAAGGAGATGGCTCCGGTCTTCAGCGAGCAGGACTTGGTGAACGTCGACGCCTTCAAGGGCAGCATGAAGCTCTGTATCGACGGCCAGCCGAGCCGCCCGTTCTCCATCGACGTGCCGCGCCACTGGCTGGATACGACCTACGTGCAGGATGCCCAGGCGGCCGAGGCATACAAGCAGCTCTCGCGCCTCAAGTACGGCCGCCAGCGCGACTTCGTCAGCAAAGAGATCCTGCGCCGCATCGGCACCTTCGCCACCACGCAGCCGAGCACTCCCCCGCCGCCTCCGCCCATGCGCCCGCCGGTGTCGCCGGCCTAAGCCCGCAGGCACTCCGCGATGAAGGCCGCGCGGTCGGCCACGGGCAGCACCGGCACGTCGACCACCTCGTAGCCGAGGCGCGTGTAGACGTAGCCGTAGAGTTCGTGCAGCTGGTCCGCCACGGCACCGTCGACGCGAACGTCGTTGTCTTCGAAGGGCAGTCGGTCCAAGCGGAAGACCTGGCGATAGCGGCGACGAGCATTCGCCACTTGATGGAGCCACTGCTCGGCGCGGCCACCGCTGTACAGCAGTTCGTAGGCGATCACGTCTGGCCAACCGCGGTCGAGGATATGCGGCACATCGTGTGGCAGCCCGTCTTCGGAGCGGCCACCCTCGAGAAAAATCTCCTGCTGGAGTCCATGCTGGTCCGCGGTGGCTTCGACCAAAGTACGACCCAGTTGAATGCGACGACGAATGACCATGGTGGCGATCTCGGCGCGCACCGGGCGCATCAATGTTTCGGACAACGCCTGCACGGTCGTTGTCTTGCCGGAACTGGGGGCGCCGGTCACCACCACCCAATCTGTCTCGATGTGCGTCGGCTCGGTCGGCTTCATGCCTCCATGATACCTTCAGCAAAAGCGAGACGGCGAGAAGCGGCCAGGCGGCGCTCCAGATTGAAGCGACCGCCGGTCAGGCGCTCGAGCAGCGACGAGACGGTATGGAGCAGGCGCGTCAGACGCTCGCCTTGGCGCTCCCAGCGCAGGGCCGACTCGGGCAAGGCCGCGGCTTCGACGATGCGCTTGAGCGGCTCCAGGCCGGGCACCAGGCGGGCAGACTCGAAGACCTGCTCGGGTGTGAGCGTGGGCAGCAGATTGACGGCGCCCTCGGCGCGGCGAATGCGCAGGGCATCGCGCAGGGCCAGATCGGCTCGGCGGACGTGATAACTCGTGGTGACGCACTGGACGAACTTCTGATCGCCGGCCGGACCCTGTAGGGCAAGGTCGACGACGAGGCGTGCCTCCTCGACGGTGCAGCAGCTATCACCGCCGGTGCGCTGCGGGGGCAGGGCGAAGTGCGGGCGGACGACCTTGGCCCAGAGCGTGGCGACCAGCTCATGGCCGGTCATCAAGAACGGGCCGACGCGGTGGCGGCAGCCTTCCACGCTCGTGATCGTCACGCGGTGGCCGCGGGCCTGCATCTCCATGGCGAGCACGGCAGCACCGATGGTGCGAGCGAGCGTCTGGGCAAGTTCGGGGCATTCCTTAGCTGCGCGGCGGACGGCCGCGAGATACTCCTCGGGCGTCAGCGGCACGGCACGGCCGGCCTCGTCGCGGTAGCCGCCCACGACGGCGACGGCGTCGGGGCTTTCCCAATCGATAAGGCCCTTGAAGAACGGGTTGATGGCGTAGGAAGAAGCCATAAGAGGGATCGGGCGCCGAACGGCGCGCTCAGATGCTGTAGATCCCCACCGGCACGGCACGCACGAGGTAGCGCTGGCTCACTTGGTCGGGGGGCCAGCAAGTGTAGAGCACCAGCTCCTCGCCGTCACCGGTGGCGCTGACCGAAGCCAGGTCGCCGGCCGGGATCGTCTGGTGGCCCGTCACCTGGTAGACGATGAACTTGCCGCCGTAGGTCACGTAGACCTTGTCGCCGACCTGCAGCTTATTGATGCCGCGGAAGATCTTGGCGAAGCCGGAGACATCCCAGGGGTAGTTGCTGCTGTGGCCGTAGACGAGGACGCTGCCGCCTTCGCCAGGATACGAGAAGAGGTGGCCGACACCGCGCTGGAGCGGGGCCAGGAGCGAGGTGGCATTGGAGGCGTCGGCCGGGTGCTCGATACCAAGATCGGTAATGCCGAGCGACGGCATGGTGATGGCGAACGGCTTGGTGGAGACGTACTTAGCCAGGTCGGTGCCGCGCACCGAGGGCAAGACATTCCCCTCGTCGTCGGTGACGGGGACGGGGGCGGCGATGGCGCCATCGGAGGCGACAGGCTGCTGCCAGGGATCGGCGAGCACGTCGCTAACGGAGGCGACAAAGCTGGGCGGGACGCCGGTCTCGGGC
>JAGOUB010000055.1 GCA_018061525.1 Candidatus Peribacteraceae bacterium | reverse complement strand
CGGCCATGTACAGCGACGCCTGGCGACGCTTGCCCTCGAGCGTAGTGCGGACGGGGCCGGGCAGGGTGCTGATCATGTCCTGGCAGGCCTCGTAGTTCCGCATTGAGTTCGTCACGAAGGCCGTCGCCTCGGAGAGACTCTCGCAGTATGTCGCGGCCTGTGATGAGACGATGTACGACTCGCGGTTAAAGCGGCCGCGGTCAGCGGGGCGGTCAAGGTTGGCGGCATGCTCAATGGCCGCGCGTTGGTAGGCGATCTGGTTGTTGCGCGTCACCTCATGGAAGCTTGTGACGGGCGTGGTCGCCGGTGTCGCCAGGCGCAGCAATTCGGCGTCGGTGACGGCCTCTGGCAGCGGTACGCGCGGTCCAAGCGCGCGCTCGAGGCCGCTGATCTCACCGCGGAACCGCGTCCACTCGACTGCTTCGGGCGTGGCGTCGACGGGGCGTTCGGCGGGGCCTTCCTGGGGCGGCATGGGTGTTTGTGTGGAGTGTGGAGGGTCGGCTCAGATGGGATCGACTCCCGGAATTGGCACTGTGGGGACGGGGACCGGGGCTGGGACGGGAACAGGAGTGGGCGTCGGGATCGGCGTCGGCGCAGTGAAGACGCCGGGCGTAGGCACGGGGCTCGGAGTCGGCACTGGGACGGGCACCGGCACCGGCGATGGCACGGGGATCGGAACGATCTCGGCGGGCAAAGTTCCACCCGGTACAGCCAGCACGCCTTCGCCGCTGAGCGCCATGCCCGAGGTGGCAGGCAAGGCCGCGACGCTACCAACGCGGTTCACGCCGCCGGAGTAGTTGGGCAGGGTGTCGAGGAGGCGGTTGCCGAGGTAGCCGTAGTACCAGCCGAGGATGGCGGCGCCGAGGCCGAGGCCCAGGACGGTGCTCACCACCGGGTGGCGCTTCATCCAACCCCAGGTGGCGTCCAGCGGGCGGCCGATGATCGGGATCTTGCGGAGCCACGACTGCTTGCGGTCGATCTCGGTCTGGTAGGTCTCCACCGAGCGGCGGGCGGCGTCCAGGCGCGTGCGCTCGTCGGTACCGCCGGTTGTCAGGCGCGTGTCGGTCGGGCCGCGGCGCAGAGGCTCGATGTTGGTATCAGAGGCACTCATTTAGCGGCGGGGGAGGGAATCGCTTCGTTGGTGCCGAAGAGCTCGTGGCGGATGAAGCTGAGGGCGGCGAGCAGGTCGACGTCCTCGCCGTCGGCCATCTCGCCGAGCAGCGCGCCGATCATGGCGGTCACGCCACGGGCACCGATGGTGAAGTACAGCTCCGGCAGCACCGACTGCGGCACCTCAGGCCATTCGGCCGCGGGTTTGCCGGCGGCGATGGCGTCGGCCAAGGCGACCGTCGTGGGGTCATCCTTGAACGAGGCGAGCTGCCGGCGGATCTCCAGCTGCTCATCGCTCTCGAAGGCGGTCGAGCTTTCGGTCTCGACGAGCCGGCCCTGGCGGAGGGCCTCCGGCAGGGTCCCGAAGCGGGCCTGCTCGTCTGGGGTGAGGAAGAGGGTGTCGTCCATAAATCTTTATAGTATAGCGTTTTTCGGCTAAAGGGACAAGAACGCTTGTCGGGCGGGGGTTGGTAGGATGGGGTTATGTCCGCCCCCTGGAAACCGCTCCAAGTCATCCCCGGCATCGGTCCGTCGCTGGCCGAAGACCTCTGGAGTCTCGGCATTCGCCATGTTTCCGATCTGAAGGACTGCGATCCGCAGGCGCTCTACGACCAGCTCTGCCTGCAGACCAAGACCCGCCAGGATCCCTGCGTGCTCTACACTTTTCGCTGCGCGGTCTACTTCGCGAGCCACGCGAAGCACGATCCCGAGAAGCTCAAGTGGTGGAAGTGGAAGGATGCGCCGCACAAAAAAACGCCTGCTCGGTAGCAGGCGTCGGGACGGTTTCAGGTAGGCGCCTTGCGGCGTCGGCGTAACCAGGGCAATCCCCAGACCATGGCTAGCATGGTCGTTTCGATCAGCGTGAAGCTGATGGGTTGCAGGGCGCTCGCCACGGTCCACTCCTTCAGGCTCAGGAGCGCGAGCACGCAGCCGATGAAGTACAGGAGCCAGGCCCAGCGATTCTCTTCTTCCGGCTTCTTCCAGCCGTGGAGGAACGTGGGGACGGCTCCGACGACGATCAGGCAGGTGCCGGTCCAGATGGCGACCAGCGGGTCGGCCGTCATCTGCCAGGCTATCGCGCCGATCACGCAGCCGATCGAGCAAACCGTTTCGACCCAGGTCCATGTCGTTGTGCCATAGATGATGGCCAAGACGGTCACGACCCAGGCTCCGGCGACGCTGACGACCAATTGTCCGTTCACGGTCTCCGTCTGGATCATGCCGAGC
Organism: Candidatus Peribacteraceae bacterium; assembly: GCA_018061525.1. Taxonomy (GTDB): domain Bacteria; phylum Patescibacteriota; class Gracilibacteria; order Peribacterales; family Peribacteraceae; genus JAGOUB01. The sequence goes on along the minus strand of JAGOUB010000055.1, from coordinate 3,941 downwards.
AGGACGAGGGTGTCGAGGGAGGCCCAGATGGCCCAAGTCGCCACGTTCGGCTTCGTCGTCTTCTTCACGGTCGCGACGATGTACGGAATGAAACCGAAACCGACGGCGATACCTGAGGCGATCGAGAGCAAGTCACTGGCATTCATCACGAACTCCTTCCCTTGCGGGTTGCGGTGGTGTTAACGGTCTTTTCTAACTATGTATAAAATACAAGAATGTGAATTTTAGTCAATATTCACCCTATCGTCATTCTTGGTCCGTCTTCGCTGCCGGAAGCCGTCGACAAGCAACGTCTGCAGCGCCACGCAACCCGTGACGAGCGCGGTTAGTAGGACGAACTGCACGATGAGCGGGTGGCCCCGCCACGAACCCATGCCGAGCGGCGAGAGCCAAGCGACGTGCCAGAGGTAGAACGAGAGCGAGTGCCGGCCCACGAACGTGACCGCGCGCTCCAACCGCTCGCCCAGCCGTAGAGGCACGGGCAGCGCTGACCAGAATAGGAATGAGACGCCGAGTCCGTAGGTGAGGTAGTAAGGCTCTGGCGGATACTTAAAGCCGTCGTTCCAGCGGATGGCGCCGACCGACGTCACCCACGCCCAGTTCTGGTGCCAGCAAAATAGGTAGATCCAAGCGAGCAGGAAGCAGCCGCCGAGCAGCCGCGCGCGTCGTCGATCCAGCAACGGCAGGCAGGTGCCGAGCGCAAACACGCCGAAGTACGGGAAGATCTCGACGAGCAGGCGCCAGGTGAGGAAGGGCGGGTAGCCGGGCAATCCGTTGCGCAAGCTCGGGAAGAGATGCACGACCACGCACGCCGTCAGCAGTAGCGTTAGCGCGGCCAGTAGGTATTGCCGTTCGTTCTCGAGTCGCTTGCGCAGCGCGGGCAGAAGCGGCGCGGCGATCGCTACTAAGGCCAAAATGCGCAGGATCCAGCTGTAGCCGATGGTGTCGAGCAGCAAGAAGGCGCCGAGTACTTTCTTCCATGACACAGGGAACGGCCTCTCGGCCAGCCAGGTCACGAGCCACAACCCCCCGAAGTAGGCGGCGAAATAGATCCAGACCGGCACGATTAATCGCGGTACGCGCCGCCGCAGGTATTCCCAGTAGCTGCGCGTGCGGCCGCTCTCCGAGAGGCGGTAGCCGGCTCCTGCCACGAGCACGAGCAGGATGACGTTGAAGTTCCCGAGCTGCTGCAGCCAGGCGGGCGGGTTCAAATGCGCCACGGCAATGCAGGCCAGCGCCAGGCACTTCAAGAGATCCAGCCGCAGATCGCGCTGAGCCATGGCCGCTAGGATATCGCCGCATCGCGTGGTCGCCAACTTAGGCTTCTCCGCGCGCCTGGCGTTTGAGTTCGGCGTCGATGAACGCCTGGATGTCACCGTCGAGCACGTCCTGCGTGCGCGAGGTTTCCACGTCGGTGCGCAGGTCCTTCACCATCTGGTACGGGTGCAACACGTAGCTGCGGATCTGCTGGCCAAAGTCGGCCGAGGCGGTGGCACCCTTCAGGTCGCTCTTCTGCGCCTCTTCTTCCTCGCGCTTGAGGGCGAGGAGCTTGCTCGCGAGCATCTGCATGCAGCGCTCGCGGTTCTGGAGCTGGTTGCGCTCCGTCTGGCAGCTCACGACGGTGTTGGTCGGCAGGTGGGTGATGCGGACGGCCGACTCCGTCTTGTTGACGTGCTGGCCGCCGGCGCCGCCGCTGCGGTAAGTGTCCACGCGCAGGTCTTTTTGTTCGATGTGCACTTCGGTGGCGCCCTCGATGACGGGCAGCACCTCTACCAAGGCAAAGCTCGTCTGGCGCAGGGCCTTGGCACCGAAGGGTGAGATGCGCACCAGGCGATGCGTGCCCTTCTCGCACTTAAGGTAGCCGTAGGCGGGACTGCCTTCGATCAGGAAAGTGGCGGTCTTGATGCCGGCTTCCTGGCCGTCGGTCTTGTCGAGCATGCTCATCTTAAAGCCGATGCGCTCGCAGTAGCGCATGTACATGCGCACCAGGATGGCCGCCCAGTCCTGGGCCTCGGTGCCGCCGGCGCCGCCGCTGATGGTGAGGTAGCAGTCGTTCTGATCGAACTCGCCGGCCAGGTAGAGCTGTGCTTCCAGCGTGGCCCAGGCGGCAAAGAGTTTGTCGGCCTCTGCCTGGATCTCAGCCAGGTCGCTCTCGGCGCTGGCCTTGGCCAGCTCCAGCACGGTGTCGGCGTCGCCCAAGAGCGACATGAGCGGCTCCCACTGCTTCTTCAGTCCACGGAGCTCGGCAAAGAGCACCTTGGCAGCCTTTTGATCGCCGTAGATCGCGGGGTCGGCGGCCTTGGTGTCCAGCTCAGCGATGCGTTCAGGAACCTTTCGAGCCTCAAAGAGAGTCCTTTCCCGTGTTCAGGGCGCTAAGCAGCTCGGTGAGTTTGGAGATGAGCTCTTCCACGGGTCAGGGGGTAAAAGTGGTCTGATAGTAACAGATTTCTGCGTTTGTCGACGAGTGGCACTTCTTTGTGTGCGACAAAGAAGTGCCCAAGAAAGCGCGTCGCGCCAATGCTCCTCCACCTCGGCCCCGTGCCTCCTCGCCGGCCATTAGGCCGGGCCGGCTTCGTCGGTCGTGTCAGGCCGCCTTGTTTTCCGGCGTTCATTCGTGGCGGCCTGACACGAGGCGGGGCCGATCTCCTCCCCCCAGGCGCGACACCGCTCCACGGTCTCATTCCTCTACGCCCAAAGCAGGCTCCGCTATTCGCCCCCGGCGCACGGTGGCGTCTTTGGAACGGAGAGGCGCGCGCCGGCCGGGGGTGAAGGGGCACGAAGAATATTTCCTCCTTCGGGAGGGCGTCACGACTAAGCAGAACCATGGAGAGGGGCTCGGCGCGCCAGCGTTTTGGCGCCACCTTTTGCGCGCTGCAAAAGGTGGCAGACCGATGGTTGGCACCAGCCTGACTCATGTATATCCACACCAGATCCCTCCACTTCCCACAATGGTCCGGAAAACCGCTTCGTGCTACAATGTTCGGATTCCATGACGAACACAAACACCAACCAAGAGACCCTGTCACCCTCGCTGAGCGGACCGCTGGCGATGTTCGCCCTCAGTTTGCTGGGCCTCCTCGTCCTCTCGCAGCAGTTCGTGCTCCCGCGCTTCACGCAGATCCCCCTCAACGGTTCGCTGCTTACCGCCGCCGAGCTGCAGCAGAAGGAAGGTGCCCTCACCGCCGCCATCGTGCAGGCCGAGGACGAGCGCCGGGCGCTCATGCTCCCCAGTCGCGATCCGATCTTCCAGTCGCTGCAGGAAATGAAACAGGCCATGCCCTCGCCGCTCGCGGTCGAGGCCCGCCTGCGCGAGTTGGCCGCCGCTTCCGGCGGCGCTTCGATCGAGCGTTTCGCGTACTCCGCTTCTGGCGCCCAGGTGCGCATCGTCGGCGCCGTGGCCGGCGTGGGCGCGCGCAGCATGACGGTGCTCGCCTCGTTCGTGGATGGCCTGCGCGCCGACCCGTCCGTGGCCGATCTCACCACGCCCGCCTTCACCCGCGAAGAGGGCCCCGACGGTTTCCGCTCGCCCTTCGACATCGTCCTCACCCTCGCTCCCTCTACTCGCTGATGCACGCTCTGCTCCTCCGCCTTTGGCAGGCCCCCATGGCCAGGTCACTCCTCGCTTGCTGCTGCCTGCTCGGCGCCGCCGGCCTGGTGCTCGGCCACGTCCGCGCCATCCGCGCCGTGGGCGAGATCGGCCTGCCCGCCGCCGCCCGCGTGACCGCGCTCGAGCAGCGCTTGGACCTGCTGAAGCAGCAGATGCAGGCCACGCAGGCGCAGGCCGCGCTCAAGGGCGATTCGCAGGACGAGATCATCCGCCGCTCGGTGCTGCCCGCCGGCGCCGACCTGGAACACGTCGTCAGCTTGTTCGACATGCTGCGCGACCACCTCTCCGGCGACGGCTCCGTCCGTTCCATGTCCGAGGTGACGGTGGGGGAGGC
>JAGOUB010000054.1 GCA_018061525.1 Candidatus Peribacteraceae bacterium | reverse complement strand
TTCGGTCTTTTGGAGGTGGGGGAAAGACATGAGTGAAAGAGTACCTGAGTCTGTTGATGGGTTCAAATGTGTCTTGTTTGGAGCTGATGCCAACCAATGGGTATCCACTTTCTTTGGCGCAAAGAAAGTGGAGAAAGAAACAGGCCGCTGACAGCCGTCCGCCTATGCGCAATGGCTCGTCCCGCGGGCGGCGCAAACTCGGCCGCGCCTCTCTTGAGTCGCGCGGCCTCGGACCTGCGCCGCCACTATTCGCGGGACCTTCGCCAAGCGCATGACGGCGTCCGGCTGAGGCGGCCAAGGCTGCAGAGGGATGTCGGACCAGACGAGTGCGAACAGAGCGTGGAGGGGTGTCGCGCCACGGGGGGTGAGGGGGCAGGCCCCGCCTCGAAAGGTGCGCGCACAAATGAACGCCGGAAGGAAGGCGCGCACCTTTCGACCGACGAAGCGGGCCGGGCCTAAGGGCCCGCAAGGAGGCACGGGGCCGAGGCGGAGGGGCGTTGGCGCGACGCGCTTTTTGGGTACTTTTTGTCGCGCACAAAAAGTACCAATCGATTACCTCTGCAGCGCCTTCAAGTCATCCATGATCTCTCCCGCATGCTCCTCCGGATTCACTTCCGGATAGACCTTGGCGATTTTGCCCTTGGGATCGATTAAGAAGGAAGCGCGCAGGATGCCCATGTACTTCTTTCCCATAAAAGTCTTCTCCTGCCAGACGCCGTAGGCCTGGCACACCTTGGTCTCTTCATCGGCCAGGAGCGGGAACTCCAGCTTGTAGCGCTTGGCGAACTTCTGGTGGCTCTTCACGCTGTCCTTGCTGACACCCAACACCTCGGCTTTGAGCTTCTTGATGCCGGTGAGGCGGCTCTGCAGGCCGCAGGCCTCCTTGGTGCAGCCCGGGGTGTCGTCCTTGGGGTAGAAGTAGAGCAGGACCCACTGGCCGGCGTACATGCCCAGGCTCCGGTCGGAGCCGTGCTGGTCTTGGAGCGTAAAATCGGGGGCGGTGTCGCCAACGTTGAGCATGCCCGAACTCTACGCTTTATCAGGCCTTTAGCCACGAAAACCGCTACCATCCCCGCATGACGAACTACCCGGTCCTCCAGCTCAAGCCCGGCCGCGACGCCTCCGTCCGCAACCGCCACCACGCCATCATGCCGGCGGCGATCGGCTCCATCGGCGAGGTCGCCGACGGCGGCATCGTGGAGGTGCAGAGCGCGAGCGGCGAGTTCCTGGCCTTCGCCTTCTACAACGCTAAGGCCGCCATCGCCGGCCGCGCCTTCGCGTTCCAGCCCGGCGACCCCCTAATCCAGCTGAAGGCCTCTATCGAGCGCGCCGTCGAAGGACGCGAGGCGCTCAAGGCCGACAAGGGCACCGACTGCTGGCGGCTCGTGAATGCCGAGGGCGACGCCGTGCCCGGCCTGATCGTGGACCAGTACGGCCCGATGCTGGCCGTGCAGCTGACGACGCTCGGTATGGACCGGCAGCGCGAGTGGGTGCTCGACCTGTTGATGGCGCTGCTCAAGCCTGAGGCGATCGTGGAGAAATCGGCCGGCACCGCCCGCGAGAAGGAAGGCCTGCCGAACATCGAGGGCTGGGTGCGCGGCAAGCCGCAGGGCACCGTCACGGTGAAGGAGCGCGGCCTGCGCTTTTTGGTGGATCTGGAAGGCGGTCAGAAGACCGGCTTCTTCTTGGACCAGCGCGAGATGCGCACCCTGGTCCGAAACCTCTCCGCCGGCCGCACGGTGCTGGACATCTGCAGCTACGTCGGCGGCTTCTCGGTGAGTGCTCTCGCCGGCGGCGCGCTGGCGGCCGTGGCCGTGGACTACGACAAGAACGCCATCGGCCGCGCTCAGGAACACGCCCGCGTGAATGGCTTCTCAATGAACCAATTCGAAACGAGCAGCGAAGACGCCTTCGCCTACCTGCGCCGCGTGCCCAAGGGCGCCAAGTTCGACTTCATCGTTCTGGACCCGCCGGCCTTCGCCAAGCGCAGCCAAGATTTGGAACCCGCCAAGAAATCGTACGGCGATCTGAACCGCATGGCGTTCCAGATCTTGCCGCCCGGCGGCCTGCTGCTCACCTGCTCCTGCAGCTACCAGATGACGCCTGATCTCTTCCAAGACGTCGTCTTCCAAGCTGCCCGCTCGGCCCGCCGCGGCGTGAAGATCCTCTCTCGCCACCGCCAGGCTCTCGACCATCCTGTGAACCTGTTTCATCCCGAGGGTGACTACTTGAAGAGCCTGCTCTTGCAGGTCGATTAACGATTTACCGTCCTCCGAAGATCGCCTCCTGGCGCACGGTCGCGTCTTTGCCTGCGGAGGGGCGCGCGCCGGCGGGGGGTGAAGGGGCACGAAGGATATTTCCTCCTTCGGGAGGGCGTCACAATTAAGCAGAGCCATGGAGGGGGCTCGGCGCGCCAGCGCTTTTGGGTACTTTTGGCGCGTTGCCAAAAGTACCAACCCTTACTCGTACCGCAGCGCCTGAATAGGTCTTAATTTCGCCGCCTGCCAAGCCGGAAGGAGGCCGAAGAAGATACCGACACCGATGGAGAAGAGCAGCGCCAGCACGACCGACATGGCCGAGATGGATGCGTCGAACGCGAAGAAGGTCTTCACTCCGAACGAGACCACCGCGCTGATGGCCACGCCGATGGCGCCGCCGAGCACGCTCAGCACCGTCGCCTCGATGAGGAACTGGAGCAGGATGTCCTTCTTCTTGGCGCCGATCGCCTTGCGGATGCCGATCTCGCGCGTCCGCTCGGTGACCGACACGAGCATAATGTTCATCACGCCGATGCCGCCCACGAGCAACGAGATGCCGGCGATGCCGCCGAGCAGCAGTGTGAAGATCTGGGTCACTTGGTTAAGCGTCTCGACGGCGTCGGCCTGGTTCAAGACGGTGAAGTCCTGCTTGGCCGGATCGGTAAGGCCGTGGCTGTTCATGAGCACCGCCGTGATCACCGCCTGCGCCTGTTCCATCTGCTCCGGATCGGCCACCGAGGCGCTGATGGTCGAGACCGTCTTCTGGCCGGTGAGGCGCTGCTGGAGCGTCGTGAGCGGCACGATCACCTGGTCGTCGGCGTTCTGAAAGCCCGTGGACCCCTTGCTCGTGAGCACACCCACGACCGTGAAGATGGTGCCCTGGATGCGGATGTCCTCGCCGATGGGCTGGGGGTTATTCGGGAAGACGTTCTGTACCACGGTCGAACCGAGCACAACCACCTTGGCCACCTGTTCCACGTCGGCATCGGTGACGAAGCGGCCGATGGCCACGGGCGTGTTGCGCACGGTCGCATAGTCGGCGGTGGCGCCGAGGACGGTGGTGGAAGCGTTGTTGGCACCGACGACCACCTGGCCGCGCGTACTGGTGGAGGGCGCGAGTCCGCTCAGGCCCGTGACGTGCTCTTTGAGCGCCGCCACGTCCTCCATGGTGAGGGCCGAGGCGCTGGCACCACCGGTGGCGCCGCGCACATTCGTCTGGCTGGGGCTGCCCGGCGAGATGGTGAGCAGGTTGGTGCCCAAGCTCTGGATCTGCGAGGTGACGCTGCGTTGGGCGCCCTGGCCGATGGCCACCATCAGCACAACCGAGGCCACGCCGATCACGATGCCGAGCATGGTCAGGCTGGACCGCAGCTTGTTGCTGACGATCGCCCCAAGCGCGCCGCGGATGTTCTCAAGGAGGTTCATGCGTGGCGATGGACGAGGCCGTCCTGAAGGTGGATGGTGCGGTGGGCGAAGCCGGCCACCTTCGGCTCGTGGGTGACCATAACGATGGTCTTGCCACTTTTATTAAAGTCGGTGAGGAGCTGCATCACCTCTTGGCCGGTCTTGGTATCGAGGGCGCCGGTTGGCTCGTCGGCCAGGATGAGAGCCGGATCGGTGACCATGGCGCGGGCGATGGCGACGCGCTGCTGCTGGCCGCCGGAGAGTTCGCTGGGGTTATGCGAGAGGCGCTCGCCGAGTCCCACCAGGTGCAGCGCCTGCAAGGCGCGCGTCTTGGCCGTCTCGCGATCGACACCCTGGTAGAGCAGCGGTTGCATCACCTGACGCAGCGCGTCCATGCGCGGCAGCAAATTGAAGGCTTGGAAGACGAAGCCGATGCGGCGGCTGCGCACGTCTGCCTGGCCGTCCTCGGTGAGCGTGCCGACCTCGCGCTTCTCCAATTTGTACGAACCGCTGGAGGGGCTGTCGAGCAGCCCGATGATGTTCATGAGCGTCGACTTGCCCGAGCCTGAGGGGCCCATGATGGCCACGAACTCGCCGGGGGCGATGCGGAGCGTGATGCCCTTGAGCACCGTCACGGTCTCCGCGCCGAGCGGGTACGACTTGGTGATGTCGGCGAGGTCGATCATCGATTAGCGGGTGACGGCGCGGACGGTGGCGCCCGCAGGTTGGCCGCCGCCTCCGCCCATGCGGAGGAGCTGGTTGGGATTGACACTGCTGGAGGAGCCGCCGACGGTCACGTTGGTGGCCGTGACGGACTGGCCTTCGGTGAGGCCGGAGACGATCTCGGTGTAGCGGCCGTCGCTCAGGCCGGTCTGCACGATCACGGTGGCGCCGTTGGAGACGACGGTCGCCTGGCCGTTCTGGCTGCGTAGGGCCAGATTCGGCACCGCCAGCACCTGCTCGCGGCGCTCGGTATCGATCTGCACGGTGGCCGTCATGCCCGAGAGGACGGTCAGGTCCTTGGGTGCAGGCAGGCGCACGTCCACTTGGTACGAGACGACGCCGGACTGCTCGACGGGCGTCGGGTTGATGAGCGCGATCGCGCCGGTCATGGTGCGGCCGGCAACGGCGTCGAGGACGATGGAGGCCGGCATGCCCGCCTTCACGCGGACCACATCGGTCTGGTCGAGTAGGACGGTGACGAGCAGTTCGTCGGGATTCTCGATGGTGACCGACGAGGTGTCGCCGGTGTCGAGCAGGTTGTCCCCCACCTTGTAATCAATGTGGCGGATGACGCCGTCGAACGGGGCGCGCAGCTCGTATTCGTCGGCGGTCTTGGCCGTCTTAGCGTACGAGGCCGAGCGCTGGGCGATGTCGTTCTGCTTGAGCTTGATGGAGACGTCGTTGCTGCGCTTGGCGCTCTCGAGCGCGGATTGCTTGGAGCGCAGGTTCTCCTCGGCCGAGGCGATGGCGTCATCCTGCTCTTGGAAGCTGCCGGGCGTGCGCGCCTGGAGCACGGCCAAGTCCTCCTGGGCGGCGGTGAGGGCGTTCTCGGCCGACTGCACGGCGTTCTGCTTGGCGCTCACGGTCAGGCTGACGGAGCCGCCGGGCGTGGACATGTCGGAGAGATCCGAGAGCGAGTTCTTGGCCTTGGTGATCAGGCCGGCGGCGCTGTCGCGGTTGGCATTCACGGAGTTACGCAGCGAGGTGAGCTCGTCGGCGGTGAACGAGGTGGTGTCGGTGGTGGCACCGCGCATGAAGTCGTAGGTGTGCTCGGCCAGGTCGGAGATGGTCTCGGCCAAGTCTTGGGCCTGCTCCAGCGCCTGGCGCAGCACCGTCGGGTCCTCTTGGCTGCTCAGCGAGGTGCCGAAGTCGCGGCGCATGGCGAGGGAGGTGTTCACGGCGTCGTAGTAGGCGAACTGGACCGACTGGCCGAGTGTCGGGTCGTTGCCGAGCAAGGCGTCGATCTCAATCTCGTAGTCGCCGTTCTGTGGGCGAGCGGCCGTACCGCGGGTGAGGATGTCGTAGAAGGAATCGAGCAGCTTCTCGGACGAGACGAGCACCGACTGGGCGGCCGCGCCGATGTCCTGATACTGCGTGTCCTCGGCCTTGGCCAGGTCGAGCTTAGCCTGCGCCAGGGCGGCCTCGCGGTCCTTCACGGCGCGCTCGGCGGAGGCGAGGTCGTTCGGCAGCTGCTGCTTGGCCACCTCCCAGTCGTTCTTCACCTGGTCGAGCTGGCGGGCGGCCTGGTCGACGGCGGACTGCGCATCTTGCAGCGATTTCTCACGGTCGGCTTCCAGCTGATCCAATTGGAGGCGGCTGGCGGAAACAGAGAGAGCGGCCGAGCGGATATCGGACTGCACCGAGGTCTGGTCGAGTGAGGCGATGAGCTGCCCCTGCTTGACCGTGTCGCCTTCCTTCACGGACACCTTGGCGACGGTACCGCGCTGATTGAAGCGCATCTGCTGCTCGTTCGAGAACGTCACCTCGCCCACGGCCTTCACCGACGAGACGATGGTGTGGCGCTCTACCGTCGCGTCGGTGCTGATGGTGGAGGAGGCGGACGGCGTGGAAAGCATCACGAAGCCGGCGCCCACGGCGAGCACGGGCACGAAGCCATACAG
>JAGOUB010000053.1 GCA_018061525.1 Candidatus Peribacteraceae bacterium | reverse complement strand
CGTCAACGCCTCGGTCTGGGAGAACTTCACGCGCTGGCGTTCCGAGCGCGACGAGGGCGACCGCACCGTGGCGCAGTTTGGCACGCCCGAGACGCATCCCGAGACCTGGGCCCGCCTCTCGCCGCGCACGTACTTCGCCGACATCCAGGCGCCCGTCCTGCTCTTCCAGGGCAGTGCCGACAAGGACGTGCCCGAGGCCTGGTCCGACGGCCTGGCCGTGGATCTAGAGGCGGCCGGCCGCGACATCGAATACGTGGAATACCCCGGCGAGGGCCACGAGTTCGGTCCCAAGTGGAGCGACTTCATGGCCCGGGCCGCGGCGTTCTTCAAGCGCGAGCTCACTTCCCAGCCGGCGCCTTCTCGTTGACCGTGCCGGCGATCTTGGTGAGCAGCTTGTCGGCCGCGCCTTCTTCGTCGAGTGTCTCCTGCATCAGGTCGGCCACGTCCTCAAAGCCGAGCGTCTGCGCGAACGAGCGGGCTGTGCCGTAGGCGGCGATCTCGTAGTGCTCCACGCGTTGCGCGGCCGAGATGAGGGCGGCATCCTTCACGGATCCCTTCAGCTTGCTCTTGAGCACATGCTCGCCTTCAGTGAGTAGGCCCTGCATGCCGGCGCAGGTCTGGCCTTCGGGTTTCTCATCGAGCAGCCTGAAGGCATCTTCCAAGCGCACGACGTGCTCCTCCGTCTGGACTAGGTGCTCGTCGAACGCTTTCTTCAGCTCGGTGCTCGAGGCGTGCTCGGCCATCTTGGGCAGAGCTTCGATCAACTGCTGTTCGGCGTCGTACAGGTCCTTCATTTCGTGCAGCAACAGATCGCGGAGGCTGGTGGCCTCCAGGGCCGAGGAGAAGAAGCTCATGGGAGTGGGGGGAAGGAAATATGTCGTCCCTATGGACGCAGCCGAAACCGACTCCTTTCCGGGAATGGCATGTTTCTGAGCCGGCGGCCGATATGGCTCAGATTGATCATTTATGGTATAATATTCTGAAATGAACAACTATCCGCGCCTCTGCCTCCTCGGCTTGTCCTTCATCGGGGCGTATATCCTGTTCCAGTTCGGCTGGCTCGACTGGCTGCAGTCCCTCGGCCGCTTCGGCTACCTCTCGGTCTTCATCGCCGGGCTGCTCTTCAGCTTCGGTTTTACGACGCCGTTCGCCATCGCCATCTTCATCGAGATCTCTGGCTTCGTGCACCCGGTGCCGGCCGCGCTGCTCGGCGGTCTCGGCGCGCTCATCTCCGACTTCATCATCTTCGACATCATCCGTTTCTCGGTCTTCCACGACGAGATCGACCGCCTGCGCGCCTCGCGCTTCGCCGCCCGCATCCACCGCGTGATCCACGACGATGCCCTGCCGCAGCGCGTGCGCCAGCTTCTGCTCTTCTCGTTCGCCGGCATCATCATCGCCTCGCCGCTGCCCGATGAGCTCGGCGTCTCGCTGGTGAGCAGCGCCTCCTCGCTCAGCCCGCGCCTGTTCGGCGCTGTTGCCTTCCTCTGCAATGCGGCCGGCATCTTGCTGATCTTGATGGCCGCGCGCGTCGCCTAACAAAACGGCCTGCCTCCGGAGAGGCAGGCCGCGTGTTTGTCATGCGTTGAACTTAGGCGCGGACGCAGGTCCCGCCGGCGTCGGGATAGCTGCCTTCCAGCTGGCAGCGCAGACCGTCCTGGCAGGGGAATGCAGCGATGCCGCCGCAGAACTCACCCTCGCCGCGCGGGGCCATGCCCATGGTCGACGAAGTGGTCGAGGAGCTGGAACTGCTCGGCGAGGTCGTGGACGAGGAGCTGGTGACCGACGAGCTCGACGAGGTCGTGGTTCCCGACGACGAGCTAGTGCGGCTCGAGCTGGAGCTCGTGGTCGCGCTCATGCTCGACGACATGGAGGACATGGAAGACATCGACGAGCTCGATGTGTCATTGGCCAGGCGCAGGCGCGTAGCCGTCACGGTCGAACCGCTGGCCGAGATGTCGGTGCGGCCGGAGAGCGTGATGTTGCCGTCCTTGTACGTGACGAGGGCCGTGTTCTCGTCTTCCCATTCGATGTCGGTGACCGCAAAGCGGCTGCCGGTCGTAGCCGAGCGCGGCGAGAGCGTGGCGATGTTGCTCCGGATGTAGGTCTCGGCGCTGACCTGCGTCTGGGCGTCGGGGCCGTTGTAGGGCGTGCAGCCGGCCAGGAGGGCGGCGGCGATCACACCAATGGCGAGGACCGCTCCCAGCGGCTTATAATTGTTGTTTTGCATGGCAAAGAGGGGGAAAGATGCAGTTGATGACGGGCGCTCCCCAGCATTCTTACCGCTTATTTTCCCTGTTTTGAGGCATATACAACCGCCCCCGGGTGAGCGGGGGCGGAGGAGTCCCGAAGTCGATGGCGGTGTCTGGCTTCATGCGACGTTTCACCTGTCGGGCAGCTCGGCAGTGAGCTCCGCAGTCGGCGGTCGTCGTCCTGCCTGGCGTGTCGCCATGCTTCATATCGTTGCGATATCGAGGCGCGAAAGAGCGGGCCGTCCGTTCAGAAGCGGTCTTCGAACAGGCGGCGGTGGATATCTTCCAGGCCTTCGCCGGTGGTCCGCTGGATGCGGCCGGCGAGCTCCTGGAATTGGCCCTTCTTGGCGACGAGATCGTCGTCCGTCAGGTGGCCCCACCATTTCTTGGCACGTCCCACGTATTCGTCCCAGGTCCCATCGAACTGCCAATCAAGGGCGGCGTCCATCAGGGCGGAGTTACCTCCGGTGGGGGCGTCATCCTTCTTCGGTGCGTTGCGGGGCATGGAAGAGAGGGGAAAGAAATGAAGGTCCCGACCAGTGCGATCGGGCAATGTCTCAGACGACGGTCCTCGCCTGTCATGACCGAAGCGGACTTGCGTTCACTTTGAGAATATTGTGCGGATTTTTTGGCCCAGTGGGCTCGGTCGAGGCGTCGGCGTACGATGGGGGCCTCACCTCATGCGTGTCATCTTCGTTACCGACGCCTGGCATCCGCAGGTCAACGGCGTAGTTCGCGTCCTCTCCTCTCTTCGTGAGGAGCTCATTCGCCAGGGGCACGAGGTCGACGTGGTTGATCCTTCGCAGTTCAGCGCGTTGCCGCTGCCGTGGTATCCGGAGATCAAGATGACGTACCACATCCGCCGCTCGGCACTGCGCGAGTATGTGAAGCCGCCGTGCGTGGTGCACATCGCCACCGAGTTCGCCATCGGTCTCTGGTTCCGCCATGCCTGCGAGAAGTTCGGCGTGCCCTTCACCACCTCGTACCACACCGACTTCCCGGCCTACTGCAAAAAGTATATCGGCATGCCCCAGCGCGTTTCGTACGCCTACCTGCGCTGGTTCCACCGTCCGTCGCGATCGGTGCTCGTCACCACGCCCACCATGCAGGGCAACCTTCAGCGCCGCGGCTTTAAGAACGTCCGCCTCTGGCACGTCGGCGTCGATCCGGAGTTCTTCCATCCGTCGCCGTCGGTACTACCTGCGGGCAAACCGGTGTGCATGTACGTCGGGCGCGTCTCCAAAGAGAAGAGTATCGAGGACTTCCTCCAGACCGGCAACGACGTGCGCAAGGTGGTGGTGGGGGATGGCCCGCTCTTTAAGAAGCTCAGCAGTAAGTACGGCGAGGTGCAGTTCACCGGGAAGCTGCAGGGCGAGGCGCTGGCGCGCATGTATGCCTCGGCCGATTGCTTTGTCTTCCCCAGTCGCACCGACACCCTCGGCATGGTGCTGCTCGAGGCGCTCGCCTCGGGCGTGCCGATCGCGGCCTACCCGGTGCAGGGGCCGATCGACATCATCGGCGGCCGCCCCAAACTCGGTTGCCTCGACGAGGATCTAGAGAAGGCGATCGAGGTCGCCCTCAAGCGCGGCGACCGCGACGCCTGCCGCGAGTACGCCTTGGGTCGCTCTTGGACTCGCTGCGCCGAGGAGTTCCTGGCTGCGCAGGTGCCGTATACGCCGGGTAAGAAGCGCTGAGAGGTGAATTGACTGAATGTATAAATATTAGTATTTTGATAGTAGTTCGCCCCAGTTCCTTCAGTTCCTCGTTCGAAAAGAGAGGTGAATCTTGTCCACCGCACCCGTGGCCCCCAAGGCCGTGTCGTTGTGGGTCGTCCTGACCCGCGACGGTCGCACCGTCATCCCCCTGAACCGCCGCGGCCCGCTGAACGCCGAAGGCCGAGAGCAGTCGTACAAGGGGCTCCTCCAGCCCCCGGTCCACGGCAAGACCGAGGGGCGCACGCCCCAGGTGGCCCTGCTGGCCGAAGTCGAAGAAGAAGGTGGCCCCGCCTTCGCCGGCATGATCCGCAGCATCCTGACCCTCGTCCGCGAACTGCCGCCGATCAATGGCATCCAGCCGTACCGCGTCGATCTGACCGAGGCCCAGTGGGCCACGTACCGCCGCGGCCGCGAGTTCCTCGACGAGGAGATCCTCGTCGAAGCGGCTGACCTCATGACCTTCGCGATGGCCGACCCCGAGGGTGACAAGCCCTACGCCCGCGCGGCGAGGATGATGTTCCGCGACCACCTCGACGTCCTGTCGTCGATCCTGATGCCGAAGCTGCCGGACTGAGCGAGTCCGGCCCGAACAACAACCTCGGCGTCCCTCTTGAAGGGGCGCCATTTTTTTGCCCAAGTGCTCCGCTGACGAACTTCGTCTTGGTACACTCCCGCGGTGCGCAGCCTGTTCTCCTTCATCGTCTTCGTGGTCATGCTCTCGCTTACCGTAGCGTTTGTTCGCCCACAATTGCCGTGCGTGGTGCCGGTGCCGGTCTCGGTCGGTACGATCGATGCCAAGTTCGATCTGTCGCGCGTCGACCTGGCCGGCTTGATCGCCGAGTCTGAAGAGAAGTGGGAATCGGCCGCTGGCCGGCCGCTCTTCGATCTGGTCGATGACGGCGGCATCGCCGTGAACCTCGTCTACGACGCGCGCCAACAGACGGCCGAAGAACTGAAGTCGCTCGACGGCGCCATCCAGGCCACCGAGGCCCGTCGCCAAGAGGTGCGTGCCGAATACCTGGATCTCCGCGCCGAGTACGAGACGAAGGGCAAGGCTGCCAAGGCGGCGCTCGAATCCTACGAGGCCAAGCAGCGCCAGTACGAGGCCGACCTCCGCGCCACCACCGACCCGACGCCCAGCGAGGCCACGGCCCTGGTGCGCCGCGGCGAGGCGCTCGACCAGGAGTACCGTACGGTGTTCGCCAAGCAGACCGCCCTCAACGATCTGGCCAAGCGCATCAACGTGCTTGTGGCCGAGGACAAAGAGCTGGTGCCGGCCGAGAACGACACGATCGACGCCTTCAATGATCTCGCAAAGTCACAAGGCGAGGAATACCAGACCGGCCTCTACACCCGCGGCCCCGCCGGCTCGACCATCGATCTCTACGTCTACGAGGACCGCGAGCAGCTCCTTCGGCTCCTGATGCACGAGATGGGCCACGCCGTCGGCCTCGGCCACATCGCCGACCAGGACTCGCTGATGTATTACCTGAACCTTTCCAAGACGCCGGCCATCACCGAGAGCGACGCCGACGCATTGGCCCAGGTCTGCCGCCGTGGCGACGTGCGCGAATGGCCCGCGCTCCTCTGGGAGTTCGTCACAAGTGGCACGAGCTCAGTCCGCGTTTGAGCAGGTACTGCTGGTGATAGTCCTCGGCCGGGTAGAACGGCGCGGCGTCCACTACCTGCGTGGCGATGGGCCGGGCGAAGCGGCGTTCGGCGGTAAGCGCCTCGATAGCTTTCTCGGCGGCGGCGCGCTGTTCTTTGCTCTGCACGAAGACCGCCGAGCGGTACTGGCTGCCCACGTCGGGCCCCTGGCGGTTCCGTTCGGTGGGGTTGTGGTTGGCGAAGAACGTCTCCAGTAGCGTCTCGTACGTTACTTGAGCCGGGTCATACGTCACCTCCACGGCTTCGGCATGCCCGGTCTGGTCGGTGCAGACCTGTTCGTAGGTCGGCGCCTCGGTCGCGCCGCCGGTGTAGCCCACGCGCGTCGAGAGCACACCCGGCAGGATGCGGAAGGCTTCCTCTACGCCCCAGAAGCAGCCGGCGGCGAAAGTGGCAGTGTCAGTCTTCGTCATAAAAGGAGAGGGAAATCAGTCCTCGCTGTGGATGGCGGTGATCTTCACCTTCGGCGACGGAGCGGCGGGCGGCGTGGCGGGCTTGGCCTTGGGCGGCGCGCGGCGCACCGGGGCCGGCGCTGGGCGGGCAATGGCGGTGATCTTACCGTCCACCAGGCGAAGGATGCGTCCGCCGAGGGCGGCAGCCACCTCCGGACTGTGTGTGCCTACAATGACGGTCGCACCCTGGGCGGCCAGGCGCTGCAGCAGGCTGAGTACCAGGTCGCGCTGGGCGGGATCCAGGTCGTCGGTCGGTTCGTCGGCCACCACGATCGATGGCTCCGAAGCCACGGCGCGCGCCACGGCCGCCA
>JAGOUB010000052.1 GCA_018061525.1 Candidatus Peribacteraceae bacterium | reverse complement strand
GAGTGCTTGAGAGGCATAGGAGGCGTATGCTCTCTTCCTTTGACGGCACTGTCAATAGAACGGATGTTCACAGGATGTGAACCATGGCTCGCACAGGCGATCCGCGCCGTTCAGCGGTGCTTCTTCTTTGGCAGGTACTTCTCGCGCGCGTCCTCGGTGGCCTTGCGCGGCACGATCTGGAAGTACTGCTTGCGGAAGCGGCGCACCTGCCAGACGACGTAGGCCAGGAAAGCGATACCCCAGATGAAGATAAGGGCGCGCATGGCCAAGAACTGGATCGTCTCCACGCGGCACACCACAAGGAAGAGCAGCGTCACTCCGAACCACAGCGAAGCCGTCTGCCAGCCGCCGCTCAGCTTCTTCATGCGGTGGTCGGCCAGGCCGGCGCGCCAGGCGCGCAGACCGAGCGAGGCGACGGCGAGCGCCAGACCCACGGCCAGGAGCAGCACCATGTTCGGATCGCTGTAGTGGGCGTTGCCCGGGTTCGGCCAGAAGAGATAGCTGAAGAGCGGCATAGGCTGGGGAAATTAGGCGGCGCGAGTGGTGACCTTGTGGGACTTGGAATCCTTGTCCTTCTTGGACGCGTCCTTGTCCTTCTTCTCCTCTTTCACGACCACCACCTCGGTGGCGGGCAGGACGGCGTGCAGATCGCGGAGCCAGCGGTCGCGGCGGCGCTCGGCCAGCGTCTGCACCGGGCGGATGAGCATGTAGAGCAGAAAGCCAACTACCGGCACGAACGCGACCAGCAGGATGCTGAAGAGCTGGAAGGCGAAGTTGCGGCTGCGCAGCAGGACGTCGCGGAGCGTGAAGAAGACGAGGTAGACCACCAGCACGGCCAGCGCGAGCAACAGGCCCTGCATCAGGCGCAGTGCCGGGTCAGCCGAGAGGAAAGTGAGGAGGGAAGAGACAGGCATGGGACGGAGGGGACGTCAGAGGTGAGGGTGCCGCTGGCGATGGACGACAACGTACACGACCACTGTGAGCAGGGCCAGCACGGCCAAGAACTGGCTGAAGCGCAATTGGTAGGTCGCCAGGTCGAGGCCTTGGCGGAGGAAGAAATAGCCGCCCACCACCAGCGTGGCACCGATCTCGTAGGCCATGATCACACGCGACGAAAGCTTGTTCTCCAGAAGCGCCACGCCCGTGAGGCTGCCGAAGAGTAGGCAGAGCACGCCCAGGTCGGCCAGGCTGGCGAAGACCGGCGTGGAGGGATCGCCGCGGAAAAGCTCGAAGAAGATGGTGCCGAGCGCGGCCGCCACGATGCCAAACAGCGTCTCGGCGCCGGCGCGCTTGGAGTGGCGGCGAACAATGAGCAACAGGAACGTCAGGCAAAAGTAGAAGACGGCGTAGTAGAGCTGCACCGGGTGGATCGGGATCGTGTACGAGACCGAGAAGCTGTCGTACGTGACGCCCCAGGGCATGTCGGTGGGCGAACCGAAGCCTTGGCCGGCGGCGAGCTTGCCCAACCAATCGAAGACGAGGCCGAAGCACGTGGCCGGCAGCAGCACATCGAGCCATTGCAGGAACGTGGTGCGCGACTGACGGGCGGTGAAGTAGAGCACGAGCGCAATGCCCACGGCCGCACCCAAGAAGCTGAAGTTGCCGTCCGAGAGGATGAAGACGCGCGCCCAGTCCTTGGTGTAGAGGCGGAAGTTCTCGAGCAGCGTGAAGGCCCGCCCGAAGATGAGCGCCGCCAGCAGGAAGATGAGGCCCTTCTCACGGAAGACGTGCAGCGACAGGCCGGCGCTCTGGGCCAAGCGAAAGAAGAACTCCGCCGACAGCCAGACGCCCAGGACGAGGAACGCCAGGTGGGTCCAGAAGATGAAGGGGCCGATGGCGAAGGCCTCGAACATGGCGTCAGGAGGATAGCACAGGGCTCAGGCGCCGACCGACGCCGTCAGCTTGCGAGTGCGGATGTCGCCGAGCAGCGACGCCACGAAGTCCGACGCGTGCATTGTCTCCTGCTTCTTGGTGGCCACGTTGCGGACGGTGACGTTCCCCTCCCCCACCTCGCGCTCGCCGAGCACCAGCAGGTACGGGATCTTCTGCATCTCACCCTCGCGAATGCGCTTACCGAGGCTGTCCTCGGGGGTCATCATTTCGATGCGGACACCGGCCTCCAGCAGGTCGGCGCCCAGCTTTACGGCGTACTCCGACTGCTCGGCCGAGACCGGCAGCAGGGCCACCTGCACCGGCGCGAGCCAGAGCGGGAAGAGGCCCGCGAACTGCTCGATCAGGAAGCCGACCAGACGCTCATGAGTGGAAAGCGGCGCGCGGTGGATGCAGAGCGGCACCTTCTCGCTGCCGTCGGCAGCGGTGTACTTGAGGCCTACTTTGCCCGGAACATCGAAGTCCACCTGGTTGGTGGCCAGCGTAAACTCGCGGCCGATGGCGCTCCATACCTGCACGTCGATCTTAGGGCCGTAGAACGCGGCCTCGTTGGGTACTTCCACGAACGTTACGCCCTTCTTGCGCATGGCGTTGCGCACCATGTCCTCGGTCTTCAGCCAGAGATCAGGCTTATCGACGTACTTCTTGCCTAGCTCCTCTTTAGAGTGGAGCGACAGACGCATCATGTACTTCTCGATGCCGAAGAGCTCGAAGTACTTCAAGTAGAGATCGATGACGCCGTCGAACTCCTGCTCGAACTGCTCCTCCGTGCAGTACATGTGGGCGTCATTCATGCAGAGCGAGCGCACGCGCATCAGGCCGAAGAGAGCGCCGCTGTCCTCGAAGCGATAGCAGTGGCCGTACTCCGCCAGACGCATCGGCAGGTCACGGTAGCTCCGCGCCCGCGAGGCGAAGATCTGGTGGTGGTGCGGGCAGTTCATGGGCTTCAGGTAATACTCCTCGCCGTCCATCTCCATAGGCGGGAACATCGACTCCTTGTAGTGCGCCAGGTGCCCGGTCTGGGCGTAGAGCTTGCCCTTGGCGATGTGCGGCGTGCGCACGCGCAGGTAGCCGCCGGCGGCCTCAGTCTCCTTGGCCAGGCGCTCGATCTCGTCGACGATAATGGTGCCGCGCGGCGTCCAGAGCGGCAGGCCGGGACCCACGTCCTCGCTGAAGGTAAAGAGGTCCAGCTCCTTGCCGAGTTTGCGGTGGTCGCGCTTCTTGGCTTCCTCAATCATCGCCAGGTGCGCGTCCAGGTCGGCCTTGCTGGCGAACGCTGCCACGTAGATGCGGGTCAGCTGCTCGCGCTTCTCGTCGCCGCGCCAGTAGGCGCCGGCCAGCGAGGTGATCTTGAAGCCGTCGACTGGGATGTCGCCCAGGTTCTCCAGGTGGCCGCCGCGGCAGAGGTCGACGTAGGTCTCCTCGCCCTTTTTGTTCACGTTGGCGTAGTTGGTGACATGCTCCACACCTTCGTTCTTCGCCAAGTCTTCAGTCATCTCCACCTTGAAGCGCTGGTTCTTCGCCTTCCAGAACTTCACGGCCTCGGGGATGGAGAGTTCATCGCGACGGAAGGTCTGACCCTGGTGGATGATGGCCTTCATCTCCTTCTCGATCTTGCCGAAATGATCCGGCGAAATCGGCTCCGCAAAGAGGAAATCGAAGTAGCAACCCGTGTCGATGGCAGGCCCGATGGCGCGCTCGGTGCCGGGCCACAGCTTCTCGACCGCTTGAGCGAGAACGTGTGCCAGTGAGTGGCGCATGATGGCGAGGTCTTCGGGGTTCTGGTCGTGGGAGTGGGCGCACATACGGAAGGGATGATAGAGGATGAAACAAAAAACGCACCTCGGTGTGGGAGGCGCGCGGGGTGAGAAGACTCAGCAGCGGACGCCAACCCTCAGCGGGTCGTCGTGGTCGTGCCGGTCGTCGTCGAACGAATGTTCACGAGCGGAGTGTAGCCCTCCCCTGCCCCGCCGACAAAACTCCCGTCATCCAGACAGGCAATGTCAGGAACGTCATACCAAAAATACGGTGGCGCTCGCCATCGCCATCACGCCGTGAACCGTACACGCTTCAACCAGCCAATGGACCATGAGTACAAAATTTCGCCATAAGAAAAGACCCCCGGCGGACCGGGGGCGGAATGAACGGGATGGCCTCACACGATGAGGCCGACGAGTTGCGCGACGTAGGAGACGCTAGCGAACAGGAGGATGACGCCGGACGACCCGAAGCTGAGCCAGAGAAAGAACTTTTCCTTGAACGCGTCGAGGGCGTCCTGTTGTTCGAGGGTCAGTTCTTCCTCTTCGTCACGGCAGGTGAACGACAGTCCGAGCAAGCTGAGCATGGCGATTCTCTCTTCTGTCCGGGGGATGGAACGAACGCTAAAGGTATTTTATAACACTTTATGTTTAATAAGCAATAAACAGTATTTTCTCATATGGCAGCGGAAATCACTTCACAAACTCCAATTCCTTCTCGATCGCACGCACCTCGCGCAGCATCTGCGGATCCTGCTGGAGTGTCTTCTCGATCTTGCTGAACGCATTCATGACGGTGGTGTGGTCGCGGCCGGAGAAGATCTCGCCCACGCGCACGAAGCTCATGCGCAGGTACTTCTTGCTCAGGTACATCGCGATCTGGCGGGGCAGCAGGATCTCGCGCACGCGCGAGGCGCCGGTCATGTCCTGCACCGAGACGGAGTAGTAGCGGCTCACCGCCTCCATCACGTCTTGGAAGGTCTGGGCGCGCTTGGCCGGCATCTCGAAGCCGATCACCTCGGGCTCGCTGTGCGGATCCTTGTTGAACTTCCGCATGATCTCGGCGATGGAGCCGACAGTGGGCGCTCGCTGCTCCAGCTCATACTGCGCCACGGCCTGCATGAGGATGCCCTCCAGTTCGCGGACGTTGCGGGTGACGTGCTCGGCGATGAACTGCAGTACCTGCATGTCGATGAAGAGTTGGTACTCCTGAGCCTTCTCGGTGAGGATCGCCAGGCGCGTCTCATAGTCGGGGGCGGAAACGTCGGCGATCATGCCGCGCTCGAAGCGCGAGGTGAGGCGGTCCTCCAGCTGCAGCTCCTGCGGCGGGCGGTCGGCCGAGAGGATGATCTGCTTGTGCTCTTCGTAGAGCGCATTGAACGTGTGGAAGAACTCCTCCTGCGTGCGCTCCTTGTTGGCGAGGAACTGCACGTCATCGATGATGAGGATGTCGACGAGGCGGTAGCGGCGGCGCAGCTGCTCCATCTTTTGGTGCTGAATGGCCTCGATCACCTGGTTCGTGAAGTCTTCGGTGGTGGTGTAGACAACGACCGACTTGGGCGAGTGCTTGAGGATGGCGTTGCCCGTGGCCTGCAGCAGGTGCGTCTTACCGAGGCCGACGCCGCCGTAGAGGAAGAGCGGGTTGTACTTGCCGCCCGGGGCCGTGGCCACCGCCTGGCAAGCGGCGTAGGCGAGGCGATTGCCGCTGCCCACCACGAAGTTATCCAGGCTGTAGCGCGGG
Organism: Candidatus Peribacteraceae bacterium; assembly: GCA_018061525.1. Lineage (GTDB taxonomy): Bacteria > Patescibacteriota > Gracilibacteria > Peribacterales > Peribacteraceae > JAGOUB01. Next base: position 1,212 of record JAGOUB010000052.1, on the reverse strand, counting down.
TTGAGGATCTTGCTGACGATGCCTTCGGCGAGCTTCACCTCCTGGCGGCCCGGCAGCTTGCGGCGCTTCTGCTCGGGGAAATGCTCAAGCAGGTCGAAGGTGCGCAGCCGGTCATCGCGCAGCGAGACATCCACCTTGTAGACCACCTGCGCCACCGACGGGTCGATCTCCTGGGCGAATTGCAGGGTGAGGGCGCGGTAGTGCTCCAAGTGCCAGCTCAGGCCCATCGGCAGCGGCAAACCGACCACGATCGTCCCCTCTTCTTTGCCCAAAATCGTCGTATCCTTAAACCACGTGATGAACGAGCTGCGCTGAAGCTTGGGTTCAAGCTTCTGCAGGATCTCCAGCCACAGGTCTTTGAGGGCCGCGCTAGGCGACGAGACGGATGACGTCATAGACGGAGACGAACAGGATGACGAGGAGCAGCAAGATGAAACCAAGGGCATTGGCCGCTTGCTCGAAGGTGACGAACCAGGACACCGCGCGCTTGAGGAACGGCACGGACTGGACGGGGCGCGAGTTGAGCGCGGCCTCCATGAGCACCAGCACCAGGCGGCCGCCATCGAGCGCCGGGAACGGCAGTACGTTGAGGACGGCGAGGCTTAGGCTGAGGAGCGCCATCAGGCGCAAGTAGACGAAGAAGCCCTGCTGGACGGAGACGTAGGTGAGCTCGGCGATGCCGATGATGCCGGTGACGCCCTCGGGCACGCGCACGCGCGATACGAGCGAGACGACGAGGTCACGCAGGCCGTGCATGGTCTGCACCGTCACCACCTGGGTCTCGCGCACGGCCAGGCGCACGCCGTCGAGGAGGCTGCGCGGCGGGATGGAAAGCTCGCGCACCACCGTCTTAATCTCGATGCCCGAGCGGCCCTCGGACACGGGCACCGTGATGGTCGATGTCTGAGTGAAGCCGGAGCCTGTAAGCAGCGTGTAACGGACCGAGGTTTTGCCCTGCTGCAAGCGCTGAACGTCATCCGGGAAGCGGAGCGCCTCGCCGTCGATCATGGAGAGCAGGCTGCCAGTCATCACGCCCGCGCGGGCCGCGCCGCCGCCCTCTTCCAGGCCGGTGACGGCCACCGCCAACACGGCGTGCACGTCGCCCCGGTCGGAGGCGGCGGCCAGGTCGCGGTCGGTCAGGTAGGTGGGCATCCACTGCCCCCAGGTGAAGCCGACGGTAAAGAGCACCACCGCCAACGCGAAGTTCATGAA
>JAGOUB010000051.1 GCA_018061525.1 Candidatus Peribacteraceae bacterium | reverse complement strand
CTCTTCACCCAACACCTCCACGACCGTGCCCGTCAGGTACGTATCGTTGGCTGCGGGCTGTGCCGCGGTCAGCACAGGGAAGCAGATAGCCAGGGCGCCGATGAGCAGCAGCTTAGCCCCCATGATGATGGTGGCGGTGATGGCGATGGTGGATGTGACCCACGGTCTGGCCGTAGATCTTGCGCACGGCCTCCTCCGAACTCAAGTCCTCGGGCGCGCAGTCGGCCACCAGCGTGCGATTGAGACAGAGCAGGCGCGTGGCGTGGTTGGCAATCACGTCGGTGTCGTGCGAGACGTAGAGCAGCGACACGCCCGAGCGGTGGATGGTCGTCAATAATTCGTGGAACTCATCGCGCGAGCGCGGATCGATGCCCGTCGTGGGCTCGTCGAGGATGAGCAGCCTGGGCTTGGACACGAGCGCACGGGCGATGAAGGCGCGCTGGCGCTGGCCGCCCGAGAGCGACGACAGCAGTCGTCCTTCCAAATCGGTGATCGAGAGTTCCTCCAAGGCGCGATCCACCTGCGCGCGCTTCCGCTTCTCGTTTGAGAAGAGCGAGAGGCCCGGCAGCAAAGCGCCGTTGGTGATGAGCTCGCGCACGGTCAGCGGCAGGAGCACCTCCTGGCCCATCGCGCGCTGCTGCACGTAGCCGATCAGGCGGTGCTGGGCGGCATGGCGTGGCGTCAGTCCAAAGACCGTCACCGTGCCCGCCGAGGGCTGCAATTGGCCCAGGATCACTTTGATCAGCGTCGTTTTACCGCCGCCGTTGGGACCGATGAGACCGGCGTAGGCGCCCACAGGCACCGAGAAGGAGACATCGCTCAGGACGTCATCCGTTCCCTTGAAGCCGAAGGCGAGGTGTTCGGCCTGGATGGCCGCGGGACTCACAGGCATTTAAGGCTCAGGCGGAGCGCGGCGAGGTTGTCGCGCATGATGGAGAGGTAATCCTTCCCGGCGGCCTGATTCTCGGTCGTCAGGCCCTCGAGCGGATCGAGTACGCGCGCTTGGCCGCCGAGATCGGCCGCCAGCGCTCGCACCGTGCCGGAGTCGGTCAGGCTCTCGGCAAAGATGTCGGCGAGATTCTTCTGTTCGGCCAGGTCGTGCAGCGCGGCGATCGTCGCCGGCGAAGGTTCCTCCTCTGGTGAGAGTCCGGCCAGGGCGTGGATCTCCAGCTTGTAGCGCGCTCCCAGGTAGCCGAAAGCGTCGTGCGCCACGATGATGCTGTTGCCTTCGCACTCCATCAGTCCGGTGCGGAACTGGGTATCGAGGGCGGTGAGCTTGTTCTGCAACTCGGTGGCGCGGGCGGAGTAGTCGGTGGCGTGATCGGGATCGATCTTGCCCAGCGCCACGGCCACGGCGTTGGCATAGGTCTTCAGGCGGCTCGGGTCGAGCCAGACGTGCGGATCGACGGCACTGCCTTCGTTCAGCGGACTACCAACGGTCTCAAGCAGGCCGGCTGAGAGGCGGGCGCTTGCCTGGCGGTCGGGCAGGATGCGCTCCGACCAAGCATCGATGCCGCCGCCATTCCAAAGCAGCAGGTCGGCTCCGACCGCCGCGACGATCTGACCAGGCGTGGGCTCGAACTCATGAGGTTCGACTCCGGCCGGCGTCACCAGCGTGACGGATGCATCCGGTCCGGCAACTTGGCCGGCGACGAAAGCGAGAGGGTAGATGCTCGCCACCACCGTGGGGCGGCCGCCATTGCCGGCGAGCGGCCCGCAGGCGGCCAGGGGTAGAGCGATTGTCGCAATGAGAAGAGGGGAGAGGCGCATAGGGGGAATTAGGAACGGCAGTCGCGGCAGGTGCCGATGATCTCGGCGACATGGGACTGCGAGGTGAAGCCGGCTTTGGCGGCGATGGTCTTTTCCAGGCGGCAGAGCTCCTCGTTCAGAAACTCCTCACTGCGGCCGCAATCGTGGCAATGCAGGAAGCCGTGGTGTCCGGCGGGCGAGTCGAGCTGGCAGAGCGCGAAGCGGCCGCTGCAAGGATGGCGATGCACCACCCCGGCGCCCTCCAGCACCTCCAAAATGCGGTAGACCGTCACCAAGTTCACCGGTTTCTTGCGGCGTTGCGCGGCGGCCGCGATGTCGGCGGGCGTGGAAGGCTCGCGGCGCGCGGCAAGCGTCTCGACCACCGAGCGGCGGGCGAGCGTGTCCTTCAGGCCGGCGGCGCGCATCGCGTCCAGGGCGGATTGGATCGTCACACCCCCGATCCTATTGATACTGCAAATATTTTGCAACAACTCTCTACGCCTTTTTACTCAGGCGGAAACAACCTTATAGGCTGGTCCCAGGGCTTCGATGGACGCCTTCCAACCGGCAAAATCCATCGGTACGGCGTGCTCGAGCGTCACGCGCTTGGAGGTTTCGTCCACGTGAGCCGTTATACCCGGAAACTTGGCGGTCACGTTGCGCACCTGGTCGAGGCAGTCGGGACAGTCCATGCCAGGAATGGCGACGACCGTTTGGAGCATGCTCAGATGACATGGAAGGCGCCGCGCACCATGCCCATCGTGCAGCTGAAGGCGAGGGTGCCGGGCTGCAGCGGTGTAAAGGTGATGACGTTCTCGCCGCGGCGAAGCTCCTGGTTGATGCCAAGCGCCGGAACCACGATGCCATTCGTACAACCTGCGGCGTTGGTGCCATCAATCGTCCACTTCACGGGGATGCCCGCCCGCACCGTCAGGACACTCGGCTCATAGGTGCCGTAGGGCGTCACCGTCATCGAAATATCCTGCTCGCCGGGATGTAGTTCCGCCAGCACGCCGTCGGAGTGACGCAAGAAGGGCAGATCGGCAGGGACGCCCAAGAGCGTCAGTCCACTCTGCAGATTCAGCAGCGCCAAGAAGACAACGAGCGCGCCGGTGGTGGTCTTGAGCAGGACGGCGGAGCGACCGGAGGCGAGCGAGCTCAAGACGCTCAGGCCCATCAGTGCCGGCAACGTGCCGAGCGCGAAGAAGAACATCAGGATACCGCCCGTCATGAAGCTGCCGGAGGCGAGGGCCACCAGCTGCATCGACTGCGTGAAGCCACAGGGCAAGAAGAACGTACCGGCACCGAGCAAGAACGGCGCAGCCGGATGCGGGCTGTCGCTCAGCGCCGCGATGCGGTGCGAGAGCGACTTGGGCAGTGAGGGGAGCGGCAGGTGCGCGGTGATGCCGAGCTGCGAAAGTCCCAGCCAGAGCATGAGCAGCGCCACTACCAGCGTGACGACGGCCGTGCTGGTGATGTCGAGCCCGACCGAGCGGCCAACGAGACCGATGCCACCGCCGAGCACGAAGTACGCCAGCAGGCGCCCGACGTTGAATTGCAGGAGTGGCTCCAGGCGCTGCATAGTGGTGCGCTCGCCGGCGCCGGCGTCGCGGTTGGCCAGGGCGAGCACCAATCCGCCGACTACGGCCAGGCAGCTGCTTGTGCCGGCCACGAGGCCGATGAGCAATGCGCCGCCGAGACTTAATCCCTGCTGCGCCGCGGGCGCCAACGAGGTGAGGTGGGCCAGGTTGAGGAGCCAGAGCAAGGCGAGCGCCAGTCCTATGGATAGGACGACGATGCCCCATGAGCGATTCGAGGCGGACCCTTCGCCGGCGCCGTAGCCTTGGGCGCGAATGGCCGCTTCGATCTGGTGGTCGCTCGCGCCGCTGGCCGCGCGCGTCACGCGCACTGTCCCAGCGCCATGCTTCGCCTCCACGGCCGTCACGCCGGGCAATTGCTTGATGGCACGCTCCAATTTGATCTCGCAACTGCGGCAATGCATCCCCCCAATGGAGAAGCACTCGGATTCCTCGTGGTCGCGGGACGTCGTCATAGGCAGCGGAAACTATCGTAGCACCGTGCGCAAGCTGACGGCAAAATTTCCGCTTACTCTTGTCCTTTTCCGGATTCTGCCCGCTTCAGCTTGAGTGCCGCCGAATTGATGCAGTAGCGCATGCCCGTGGTGCGCGGTCCGTCGGGAAAGAGGTGGCCGAGGTGCGCGCCGCAGTTGCCACAGACGGTTTCGGTGCGCCGCATGCCGTGCGAGGCGTCTTCCTTCTCGTCCACCGCGCTGCCGCCGGCCGGCCGATCGAAGCTGGGCCAACCCGTGCCAGAATCAAATTTGTCGTCGCTTTTGAAGAGTTCGTGGCCGCAGACGACGCAGGTATAGGTGCCGTCGTCGTGCGTATTCCAATACTCGCCGGTGAACGGCGCTTCGGTGGCCGAGCACTGTGTAACGTCGTACTGCTCCTTGGTCAGATGGCTGGTATCGGGCTTCTTCGGGTCGGTCATGGCGACGAGGATACGCCTCTTGCCGCTCGCAAACGACTATTCGCCAGACTTTCGTTCGGCTCAAAGAATATCTGTTCTATCGGGGGGGGCGGGACACGATGAAGACCCCGGCCGGCCTCTCGGCACGGCCAGGGTTCCAAGTTGGCCTTAGGCGGCCATGGACATATCCGGAGCCGAAGCGTCCTCAGCCTGGTTCTCAGACTTGGGAGTGACGGCGCCGCCGGCCTTGGCGGCCGTGACGTTGACGGCGCGGAGGCCCTTTTCGTTCTTTTCGATGTCGAACTGGACAGCCTGACCGATCGGCCAGGAATCGAACTGCCCGTTGCAGGCGCTGTTGTGGACGAACACGTCCTCGGAGCCCTCGACGGCGATGAATCCGAAGCCCTTGTCCGTCTTGGTCTTGATGGTGCCGACTGTCATAAAATAGTAGAGAAAAGAAGAGAGTTGTCTAAATAGACAGTTGATGGTGCCTGGGAAATCGCACAATAGCCATGTCTCGGTGTCAAAAGAGGCAAGTTTATTTTTCTGTGGTGGGCCAGGATGGAGTTGAACCATCGACCGCCGGTGTATAAGTCCGGAGCTCTAACCAACTGAGCTACTGGCCCGTGCCGATATCATACAGAACGAAGCCGACCGATAGGTCGGGAGCGCCCAGGAGCCTTTTCATAACGCCGGCACAGATGCGCCGTCAGCCCCACTTGGGCCATCATATCGCAAAGGGATCAAATCCGCGGTCGATGATGGTTTTCAACGACGGGAAGAGGTTCGGCGGCAATTCGGATGGCTTAAACCACTCCCAGCGTTCGAATTTGTGCGGCTCCATGTTCTCAGCCTCGCCCGAGACATAGTCGCCCGTCATAAAAATGGTGACGTAGTGCCGATCTACATCCGGAAAGACATCGCCGCTAATGGTCGCAAAGCGGACGTTCGCGACGGCGATGGCGCCGGCTTCCTCCTTTAACTCACGTAGAGCGCACTCTTCGAAGGTCTCGCCGAATTCCAGATGCCCGCCCGCCAGGCCCCAGGTGCCGGCGCTATGGGAGTTTTTCCGCAGGCTCAGCAAAATTTTGCCGTCGCGGCAGACAAAGATGGCGACGCCAACCAGGGGATTCCTCTTCTCCATGCACGACGAATCTACCATAGGCGATCGGGCAGCGAGCGATTACTCGCCAGCCTCAGCCTCGACGATCACGTTGATCGTGAGCTTCTGGCCGCCCATGAGCACGGACACTTCGCTCTTGCCTACGGACTTGATCGGCTGGCCGATCTCGATGTCCGCGGCGAGGATGTCCATCTTGTGCTGGTCGCGGAGAGCCTCCGAGATGATCTTCTCCGAGATGGCAGCGTAGAGCTTGCCGGTCTTGGTGGCCTTCTTCTTGAAGGTGATCGACTTACCGGAGAGGGCCTTGGCGGCGCCTTCCTGGCTCGACTTCTCCTTCTCGCGCTCTTCGGCGCGGTTGCGGATGCGGTCAGCGTAGCGGCGGCGCACGAGCGGGGTCGCGACGATCGCCTGGCGGCTGGGCAGCAGGTAGTTCAGGGCAAAACCATCCCCGACGACCAGGAGGTCATCTTTCTTTCCGAGCTTCGCCACGTTTTGGAGCAGGAGTACTTCCATGAATCGTAAAGCCCGACCATTTTACTGAGCCATGCAAGGCGGGTCAATCCTCTTTTCAGAGCCCTGCTAGGCGATTCTCACCTCTTCAGAGATCGGGGTTATCAGATGAGGCGGCTGATTGCGAGGATGAGGACGCTCCTTCAGCGGGATTCTTACCGCCAAAGTTCCCACCCAGCCAACCGAAGAATGACCCCCAACCGAGGCCCGGCCGGAAGACACGCTCTTGGCGGACGTACCACTTGGAAAGACTGTGCATACGATCGGCGTGCATGGAGAGGTGACCCAGGTCGACGCCCAGGATGTCGTCGCGGTGCGCGTAGGTGTAGATGGGCGAGTAGAGGACGATGGCCGGCGTATCGCGCTTGAGCACGTCGCGCAGCTGGGCAATGGCCTGCAGGCGCTCGCTTTCGTCGTCATCGCCGCGGATCTTCTCCAGCAGCACATCGGCCTGGGGTGAGTTGTACTGCGAGAGGTTGTAGGCGTCGAGGCGCAGCTCATTGGGATCCTCGGTTTGCTTCTGCACGTCGCTGCTGTGCCAGTAGGGATAGGCGTCCAGGTTATTGAGCAGCGACTGCCCATAGAGGAGGACGTCGTACTCGCGGCGGAGTAGGCGGGCTTCGAACTCGGCGCGGTTCTCGGGGATCTCGACGGCCACGTCCACGCCCAGCTCGCGCCACTGCTTGGCCACCTGTTCGGCGACGGTGCGGTAGGCGGCGGGTGAGGGGCTCGTGAGGAGGATGAGCTTGAGCGTGCGGCCGTCGGCG
>JAGOUB010000050.1 GCA_018061525.1 Candidatus Peribacteraceae bacterium | reverse complement strand
GTCCTATGGTCACTGTCCACATGTTCCGCACGGCTTTCTCGGCCGGCACGCGTGAGCGCCGCCTGCTCGGCATGGCCGGCGAGGCCCCCTTTACCACCGAGGCTGAGCTGAACGCTGAAGCCAGTCGTGTGGAGGCTCGGCTCAATAATGAGCCTCACGACCCTGCGACGCATGAAGCCGTGGCGGCTGAGGTCCGTGTGACCAAGATTCGCCTCGTCCTTACCCAGGCGTCCCCGACCCTCCGCACCGCTGCGACGGACGCCATCGCCCGCCTAACGACCGCCGAGTCGAATCGCGAAGCGGCCCGCGCCACTCTTCTGGCACTCCGCACCACCCAGGCCGCTAAGCGCGCCGATATCCTCGGCAAGCTGAATGGCGCTGCCACCGACCGCACCACCGGTCTGTCGGATGCTCGCACCGAGATCAACGCCTCGCTGGCTCAGATCAACACACTTGCCACTGCCACCCCCGTCCGCAACGACCTTATCGCCCAGCACACGGCGCACATCAACGACATCCAGAACCTCGCCCCCACCCGCGCCCTGACGCCGGCTGAAAAGTCGCCGCTCATGACGACCCTCGCCACCGAGACGGGCGCCGATGCCGCCTCCAAGGAGCGCCTCGGCTTCCACTACCTCCGTTCCGTCGGCTACCAGGAGAGCGGCGGCAACCTGGTCTTCACCAAGGTCTACCCTGGTGCCGGTGCCGATACGGCTCCCCGCACAATCACCCTCACCTATACCTTCGACAATACTGCTCCAGGTATGTGGAAGGTCGCCGGCTCGATCGGCCGCGTCGCCATTCCTCAGGTGCCTGCCGCCACGCTGAACCGCGCGCATATTGACGCCCTAATCACCGCCGATGCCGCCAACGGTCCGGCTGCTGCTGCCCTCATTAACACGACGGCCGGCGTTGCCCTCGCGGACATCAATACGCACCTCATCATCGCCCTCAACGTGAAGGACGGTATCAACACCGCCCCCCCTGTAACCACCAACCAGGATGTCGTCCGTAACGGCGCTGTCACCTTCGAGGCCACCCGCGCCACCCAGGAACTCCAGGCGCTGACAGCGAGCCATACGACTTTCAAGACCAACCTCCTCACGCCCGCCTTCATCGTCGCTAACCGTGCCAAGACCGAGGCTGCGGCGCTTGAGCCTGCTGCTCGTCTCCCGCACATCCTTCGGGCTCTTGATCTTCCCGCCCCCGATGGTCTCCGCGCCGTCGCCACCGCCCAGAAGAATCTCCTCACGCTCCAGATTAGCCAGCTCGCCGTTCCGACTCCCCCGCGCATCGTCCCCTCCAACGTCGTCGCCCGCATCGGCGAGCTGCGCCGTCAGATCACGGACATCGACAACATCCTGCGCGCGCGCGAGGTTGAGCTCGGCGTCACGACGGCCCCGGCCACCACGCCCGCCACGGCTCCGGCCGAGTCGCTCGAGGTCCGCAACTTCCGCACGGCCGTCGACGCCGCCATCAACCCGCTCTCCGCCACGAGCACCCGCACCCAGCTCGACGCTGCCCAGACGCTCCTCGGCACTGCCCTGACCACCCTGCCCGCCGCTCAGCGCGATACCAACAAGAACTACATCGTTGAAAGGGCTCGCGCCAAGGGCCTGACGGCCGTCATCACGGGTACCACCGTCGCCCTCACTGTCGCTCCCGCCGGCTCCACGCCCGAGCGCCCGGCCGCTACTGTCCCGTCCTTCCTCGAGGCGCTCAACAACCCCCGCCAGCTCCTCCAGTTCCTCCGCGTCCTCGCCCCGATGCTGTCGATGCTGAGCGGCCGCGGCATGTCGTCCGAGGCCCTCTCGGTCGCCTTCGACCGCATGGACCTGCAGCTGCAGCTCCGCGACGCTGAGGCCCGCCTGGTCGCCTTCGATCGCGCCAACCCGAGCCGTACTGCTCTGACGGAGATCCTCCGCGGACAGCGCACGGCCATCGAGACCGAGATCGCCGACATCCGCCGCCGCATCGCCGCCCTGCCGGCCACTCCGGCCATCTCCGGCGCTCCCGCCACCGGCTCCGAGTCGGCCGAGAGCATCGCTGCCTTCGCTACCAACGCTGCTGCTGCCATCAACCGCTACTTGGCCCCGAACGTCGCCTCGGTCGTCGGCAACCGCTACATCGTCATCAACTGCGTCGGCAAGCCGCCGGAGGTCGTCTCCCGCATGAACGGCCTCATGGTCCGCTACGGCAGCGCCGTCCCCGCTACCGGCACCGCCGGCCTGCCCGAGGGCGCCAACCGTCCGAACTCGAACATCATCGCCTTCGACGCCGTGACGCTCTCCCGCATGGTCAGCGGCGACGTGAACGCCATCGTCCGCGCTCCCACGCCCTTCACCACCGCTCCCGCCTCCGGTCCGGCCACGGGCCCGGTTGCTGCCCCGATCGTCAGCGCCTCCTCGGTCGCCGGCGTGGGTGGTATCCCCCCCAAGCCCGTCCTCGGCGCCTCGAGCCGCCGCGCCTCCTAAGTAGAACGTTCCCGACCCAAGACACACGCAACCACCAGCCATGCCGAACGAGGTATCCCTCAACGGCCCCGACCAGCAGCCTCCGACCCCGGAGGCTGCGTCGGAGTTCGCCCCGCGCAGCAACCTGAACGGCGCGGCCAGCCAGCGCCTGCAGCGGGTCAGTCAGTTTGCGAATTCGTTCCGCAACTTCGGCCTGCTGATGGGCTTCGGTCCCAACGCCGCCGCCCGCCGCGAGGCCGGCACCGGTCGCATGGGGACCTTTGTCGGTGGTCCGAATTCGTCGTCCACCATCGATCGCGGTCGCCGGGTCTACACCCAGTTCCGCCGCGGCCGCGAAGGCCGTGAGCGCATCCCCGAGCCTCGCTTCGACCGCCGCGACCAGTTGCAGCCGTCGCCGTCGCCGATCTCTACCTCCGAAGCTCCGATGAGCGAAGAGGACCTGCGCAACGCACTGGCCACGCTGAACGTCGGCGGCCAGCCGCTCGCGTTCCCCGGCCCGCTCACCCTTGCCTCCGATGCCACAGTACTGGGTTACATGCGCCGCAATAACATCCCGCCCACGCGCTACCGCGCCCTCCTGAGCAATTTGCAGCGCGCCAGCGAGATGCTCCCGGCCGCGCTCCAGGCCCGCCCCGAAATCCAAGGCGCCAGCGTTGCGTACAGCTGTGATGGCAACCGCGTTTGGGCCACCTGGCAGTTGGGCGGCCGCCAGTACTCTGCCTTCGCCACCGGCACCCAAGTGATGTTCGTCGACGGCCCGCCGGCCCTGCCCGGCCGCGGCCCGATCCGCGTGGTGACTGCCGGCGGCGTGCCGATGGCCTGGAATGTGACCGCCAGCGGCAGCAATACCTACGAGGGTAACGGCCGCCTGATCACCGAGCGTATGAGTACCGGCAGCTCCACCTTCGAGATGCGCGAGGGCGGACGCGTCGCTTCGGCCGGCTTTTTCTCCACCGACGGTATCTTCATCGCCCGCGCCAACTTCGCCCAGGCCCCGCTCCCGAACCCCCGCTCGCTCGACGGCGCCCGCGCCGACTCGGCCACCATCCGCGTGGCCTCGCCGGGCATGTATCTCTACATCCCGGACCAGTCGCGCCTGCCTCCGGCCTATCGCGCCATCGCCGAGCAGTACAACGGTTGGCTTCCGCCGCCCTCCGTCCTGTTGGCTGGCGGTTCACCGCAGGAGATCCGCACCAAGGAGCAGCAGCTGCTCGCCTTCGCCGCCAGCCTCGATCTGGAGACCTCCAACGCCTGGCTGACCGGCATCTTCGTGGGCACGCAAGAGCAGGAGCCGTGGAACCTGATCGTCAGTAACCTCCGCTTCGACCGTCGCCGCGGCAACTACCGCGGCCTTGAGGGACTGCGTAACGGCGTCGGTGGCTGTATGCAGGTGGCCGACCTGGGCGTGCAGATCCTGCGCCGCCGCGGCTACACGGCCGTCGCCCTGCGCGTAGAGCACGACCACGCCGCCGCCGTGGCCTTGCAGCCCGTAGCCGGCGGCTACCAGCTCATCGTCTACGACTCCATGGGCGTGCACTTCCGCCCGCCGGCCGCCTCGCCGGTGGCCGCGCTGATGGGCGCCTGGCAGGACGACCGCCACGCCCGCCCGGCCATGGCCGAGTTCATCGACGACAACATGAACGCCGGCACCATCTCGTATGAGGCTCTCGCCGCCCGCATGAGCGGCGGTCCCCAGATGCCCGCCTCCGGCCCGACTCCTCCCGGCCGCACTCCCCGCCGCACCTGATGCGCCAGACCTGGTTCTCCGTCGGCCCGCGCGAGTTCCGTCTGCTCTTCCAGAACGCGCCGAACCCGGAGCAGCTCCCGCCCAGCACGACCGCGTCGGAAGAGGGTGAATACACCACGCTCACGCCGGACCAGATCCGCGCCATCGAAACCGCGCGCGACGAGCGCCTGGCTCCGCTGCGCGCTGCCGAAGGCCGCTCGCGCGAGGAAGACCTGCGCCAGCTCTCGAAGATCGAGGAGCAGATCGCCGTCGCCTGATCAGATGAAGCCCTCTACGTGCAGGCGCTCTTTCGCGCTGCCCCACTGCTCCAGGCAGAGGCCCTTGAGCTCTTTGGTCATCACGGGACTGCCGCAGACGTAGATCTCGCGCGTCGCGACATCCTTGGCGATGAGCGGCACCAGTGTCTGCACGCGGCCGCGGTGACCGGTCCACTCGGACGACGGCTGGCTGAGCGCGTAGTGCGTGAAGCACTCGGGAAAGCACCGGCTCCACTCGGCCAGCTCCTCTTTCCAAAAGACGTCTTGCTCGTCGCGCACGCCGAAGACCACGTCGATGCGTCCTTTGTATCCTTTTTCTCCCAGCTCCAAGACATGCGCGCGGAAGGGCGCGATGCCGGTGCCCGTGGCGATGAACAGATAGGCCGGAGGAGGGGATTCGTGCTTCAGCGTGAAGAGGCCGAAGGGTCCCTGCATCTCCATCATCGAGCCCACCTCCAAGCGTTCCACGATCCAGCGGCTGGTGCGGCCGCCTTCCTTCAAGCGGATGACGAACCGCAGCTCGGGCTCGCTCGGTCCAGAGGCGATGGAGTACGCGCGCGGCTGGATGTCGGTCTCATCCTCCACGAGCGGCACCTTCCAGAGCACCGACTGTCCGCCCTTGAATGTGAAGCCTGCCGGCCGCTCGAAAAAGAGTTCGTACGTGTCGCGGGCGACGAGTTCTTTCTTGAGGCAGCGGAGGACGTAGCTGGGCGTGGGCATGGATGGGGTCGGAGGGAAATCGTGTCACCACAGTGTGACGCTGCTGCCCTGGAGCAGTCGGGTCTCTTGGATGCTCTCGCCCGAGTCGAGATCGGCGCGGATGACGGTAAGTGAGATTGGGACGCCGCTCGGCAATGCCAGGTCGGCGTGGCCGGCGAGCAATGTCGTCACAAAGCGCAGGCGTGTGCCCGGCGGCAATTCCCAGCTGGTCCAGTGCAACGAGAGGGGAGTCGAGCCGGCATTTTCCAGCGGCACGCCCGAGACCTCGGTGCGCTCCCACTCCGCCGGCAGTGTGACATGCGCCGTTTCGGTGCCGCCAACTTGAGCGACATCAACAATGCCGCCGTCGCCGCGCCGGCCCACGGCCACCGTCAGCGTGAGCGGTTGGGTGTAGGCGAGCGTCAGGGGGGCGGTGCCGCTGGTGGGCGTCGACGGCGCCAAGAGCGAGGCCAAACTGCCGGCCGAGAGGAGCCCTCCCGCGGTGAGCAGGGCGAGCAGCGCGGCGCCGAAGTGCGTGCCAAGCAGACGTGACATTCCTGGCCAGTATAACCGCGTGTTCTCCTTGGAGCGAAGGGCTCGCCGTGGTACAATGTTTCAGATGGACCTCGACCCTCACACCCTCAACCACATCATCCAGAGGATCTCCGCGCAGGTCCGCTGTCCGCAGTGCGGCGGCAAGGTCCCGGTCTCCATCCCTTCAGTGCGCTGCACAGGTGACGATTTCCTCATTTTGGAGCTCAAGTGCGGCGACTGCCAGGCCTACATCGTCCTGCATGCCTGCCTCCAGGGCGCCACCAGCCTGAAGGCCACCATCGATATCCCAACCGGCAAGAACGTTTCCTCATCGCTCTCGCTGAGCGACGACGACGTCGCCGGCCTGCGCCGCATGCTCGAGAGCTCGGGCGGCTCGTTCAAGAATCTCTTCAAGACCAAGAAAGACTAACGTCCTTCGTCCGGCATCCGTGCCGGTTTCTCATATCCACATCCTCACCGTCCATGTTCTCCCGCACATCTGTCGCGTTCCTCCTGCCGTTGCTGATGGCCGCCTTCCTCCTGGCTGGCTGCACTGCCGCCGTCTCCAGTCGCCTGGAGGCCGTGCGTCAGCAGAACTCCGGCCTCATCAAGACCGCGCAGGACCTGGAGAAGAAGGTAGGGGAGACAGTGGGCCGCGTGCAGAGCGGGGCTTCGCTCATTTTGGATGGTGTGAATCAGTTGGGTTCTGGTGCCGCCAAGATCAATGCTGGTAAGGCGGTGTTGATTGGTGGGAGTGGAGAAGTGAAGTGAGTTGGTACTTTTGGCAACGCGCCAAAAGTACCCAAAAACGCTGGCGCGCCGAGCCCCTCTCCGTGGTTCTGCTTGGTAGTGATGCCCTCCCGAAGGAGGCTGTCTGACTTCGTGCCCCTTCACCCCCGGCCGGCGCGCGCCCCTTCGCAGGCAAAGACGCGACTGTGCCCCGGCCGGGGGTGAAGGGGCACGAAGTCAGACAGCCTCCTTCGGGAGGGCATCACTA
>JAGOUB010000049.1 GCA_018061525.1 Candidatus Peribacteraceae bacterium | reverse complement strand
GCACCACCATGAAGCCGAGCATGTCGCGCCCCGTCAGCGAGGTTTGGAACAGGGCTTCCAAGATCGTCAGGTGGCCGTCGCTGCTGATCGGCAGGAATTCGGTCAGGCCCTGCAGGAGGCCAAGCGCAAGCGATTGGAGAGCGGTCATGGGCGTCAGACTAGGCCGCGCGCGGGTGCCTGTCACGGTACGGAGCCAAAAGCGACGAGCCCATAGCGGCGGACTTCCGCCACTGCTCATCATTTGCGCTTACAGACGCGCGATCTGTACTCTTGATAACCATGGGGCGCCAAAGCTTCCCGTTCCATGGCATCTTCTCCTCCATCCCTGCGACCCAGGGACGGGGTGCGCCGCTGCCTGAACCCGAGCTGATGTTCGAACCCGAGACGGTGGAGCGCGCGCCGGAGCCCAAGGCCGTCGGCCAGGTGGCCGTCGATATCCACGAGCAAGAAGGCTACTACATCATCAAGGCTCCGATCGCCGGCGTGCGCATGGCCGACATCGATATCGAAGTAAATGAGAACGTGCTCATCATCCGCGGTGAGCGCCGCCAGCCTGACGACGCCCCCGCCGGCCAGTACCTGGTGCAAGAGTGTTTCTGGGGACCGTTCGAGCGCCGCGTCACGCTGCCTGGCCCCATCGACCAGCGCCGCGTGAAGGCCACCTTCAACAAAGAATCCATCCTCAAGATCCTCGTGCCGCGCGAGCGCGAGGAACAGCGCATCAAGATCGTGCGCGTGGGCGACGCCTGAGTCGCTTCTTAGCGGGCGAGCTTCTTCGCCGCGGCCGCGCGCTGGAGCATGTCATCAACGATCGACTCTTCGTCGAGGGCGCCGAGATAGGCCATCAGCTTCTTCTCAAACTTCTTCGCGTTGCCTTCCACCGTCGCGATTGCATCCTTGAGCTGCTGCTTCTCACCGCGCTCAAACGACGGCTCGGCCAACTTCAACGAGATGAAGTAGACGGCATCGAGAAGCTTGATGATCGGGGCATCGACGAGCGTGGACGAGGGGGCGGTAGGCATGGGTGTTTGGGTGTGGATTTCTCACCATTATAGGCAAATTGGCGCGAAAGTCAAAACAGGGGTGTCAGGCGGGCCTGTCCTCCCCCATCTAAAACCATCGAAAAACAGCGATTATCACCGAACGATTGCTCCATTGCCAGAGTGGGGTTAGCGTCGAGGAACTATGGCCATCACCCAAGCCGTCTTGCCCGTCGCCGGTCTCGGCACACGCTTCCTCCCTTGGACCAAAGTGGTCCCCAAGGAACTGCTCCCCATCGGCAACCGCCCCATCATCGCGTTGCTCGTCGACGAGTGCCTGAGCGTCGGCATTACCGACATCTGCTTCGTCATCAGCCACGGCAAGGAGGCGATCCCGCAGTACTTCTACCAAGACCCCGCGCTGGAGGCCGAGCTGGCCCGCCGCGGCAAGGAGAGCGCGCTGCGCGAACTGCACGCCTACGACGAGGTACGCTTCCACGTCGTCTACCAGAATGAGATGCTCGGCGACGGCCATGCCATCCTGCAGGCCGCCGGCTGGGTCGATTCCGATCAGGTGGCGATCCTCTTTGGCGACGACCTCGTGGCCGGCGAGAAGAACGGACTCCAGCAATTGGTCTCTGCCTACGAGGGCCTGCCCGCCGACGACACGGAGAAGGCGATGCTCTGCCTGCAGAACGTGCCGCGCGAATCTGTCTCGCGCTACGGCATCGTCGATGTGGATCCTGGCGCCGGCCGCCTCAAGCGCGTGAAGGCCCTCGTTGAGAAACCCAAGCCCGAGGATGCCCCGTCCACGCTCGGCATCGTCGGCAAGTACCTGGTGCCGCGCTCGGTCTTCGACGTCCTGCCCCAAGTAAGCAGCGGCCATGGCGGCGAGATCCGCCTGATCGATGCGCTCATCCACCAGCTGCCCAAGGGCCTCGCCATTTACGGCTACGAGTTCGAAGGTAAGCGCCTCGATACCGGCACGCCCGAAGGCTACAAGGAGGCCGTTTCGGTGCTGGCCTAAGCCGTGAAGCCTGGATGATTGACCGAATAGACGGATGTTCTATCGTGCATCCATGACCACGACGCCGAGCGCCGGCCTTTCCGATCGTGCCCAATCCCTGCTTGCCTACGTCGGCGGCGAGGGTTATCCCTGTCCGATCGGCGCCCAGATGGCCCGCGGCGACGCGCTGCCGGTGGTCGAATTGCTGCCGACAGACAGCCAGTCGGAGCGTGCGGAGAAAGTGATCAATGCGGTCGACCATCTCGTCCGCCGCCGTATCTCCATCCTGCTCTATCCCGAAGACCCGCTCGACATCAACGACCTAGCCGCGCTGCACGCCCGCACCTATCCCGGCGTGGTCACCGAGATCTGCCTGCGGGATCTGGAGCGCCTGCGCGACGCTGGTCAATTGACACTGCCACAGCCCGCCCCGCCCCGCCTGAGCGGGCGAGAGATCAGCCTGCACATCGACCGGACATACATGCAGAGCCGTGTGCCGCCCTGCAGTCCGGCCATCGACATGGTGCGCACCTTTGGCGTCCCCCTTGCGGCCGATCTGCGCTCATCGCAGCAGGTAGTGGGAGAGGCGGTGCGCGAGCTGATCGGCATCGATCCGAATATCTATCCCGTCTACGACGGTCAGGAGGTGCAGTCGATCGTCGTCTCCCCGGCTTACGCCGGCGCCCGCGGCGAATCGACCGCGGTCCGCCCCCACCACGAGCAAGGCGACCATGGCCGCCGCGCCTCGACCACGGCGCTCGTCATGAACTTCCTGCCCGACGTGCAGGCCGCCCTGCGCACAGCCGCCGGCCAAAAGGCCGTCGAGTGGTTCGACCGCATGCCGCCCCAGCACGCCTACAAGGCGACGCAGGTCCTGGCCGGCCTTGAGCGCCAGCGGCACCTGGTAGTGGAGGTGGCGCCCGATATCTTCGCGCCGCTTCTGCGCGGGCTTATGGCTCGCCCCCCGCAGTCTCGCTTGGAGCCTACGGCGCCACTCCAGGCGCCGCGCAACGCCAAGTGCCCCTGCGGCAGCACTAAAAAGTTCAAGCATTGCTGCGGCAAGGCGCACTGAGTGGGGTAGCGTGTGCCCGATGCGTGTGCCCGCTCTCCATCCCTGGGACGTGACGCCGACCGCGGCGGTGGTGTTGTAGCGCGATTTGGCCGGAGGCGTGGTGCTTGATGCTCAGACGCACTGGGTCGTGGATCAGTCATATGCGCGCTTGGAGCCGCCGATGCCCTACGTGTCGGTACTCTGTCGTTCTGCGAGATTCCGGCGATCCTGGGGGCCGTAGAAGGCCTCCAGCGCGAACCGGACGTATGGGTGGTCGACGGGCAGGGGATCGCGCTCCATTTCGCGCCTGGCGGCCAAATCCTGGGACAAAAAAGAACCCACACCGTTCGGTGTGGGCGGTGCCCTTTTCAGGGCGATGGATCAGACGGGACGGCCGTCGTGGCTCTTGGTGGGCAGGTCGCCCAGCTCGGCGACGCAGATGTCCTTCAGCTCCGCGAGCTGCTCGGGCGTGAGCATCGCGAGGACGTGCAGGCTGGTGCCGCGGCCGGCCAGGCCGCCGAAGTAGCCGCCGATCTCGATGTGCTTGCCGCGGACGATGCCGCTGACCTCGAGCCGGTAGGGGCTCATCACCTTGCGGAACGCGACGCACTCGCTCGTCGGCAACCGCTCCCAGCCGTTCAGCGTGGACATGATTCGCAGCCTCCGTCGTTGTAATGATCCAACCAGGCGTTTCCTGGACTTCTATGAATATACTATAAAAATAAATATTGTCAAATATATTGGTAGACCCCCAGACATGCGCTGCTACCTTATTTCTTCATGAGCTCACGCCTGAGCAGTTCGATCTCGTCGCGCAGGTCGGCCGCCTTCTCGAATTCTAGGTTCTCGGAGGCGATCTCCATTTGCTTGTTGAGCTCGTCCATCAGGCGCTTCTTCTCGTCCTTGGGGATCTTCGTGTGGTCGTGCTTGGGGCGGCGCAGCTCCAGCTTTCGGCCCTCCTCGGCGATGTCGTGCACGGCCTTCTTGATGCCCACGGGCGTGATGTTGTGCTTCTTGTTGTACGCCTCTTGGATACTGCGGCGGCGGTTCGTCTCTTCCATGGCGGCCTTCATGGCGTCACTCACCTTGTCGGCGTAGAGCGTGACGTGGCCGTTCAGGTTGCGGGCGGCGCGGCCGATCGTCTGGATGAGCGCGTCGCGCGAACGCAGGAAGCCCTGCTTGTCGGCGTCGAGAATGGCGATGTAGCTCACTTCCGGCAGGTCGAGTCCTTCGCGCAGCAGGTTGATGCCCACGATAATGTCGATGTCGCCGATGCGCAGCTGACGCAGAATCTCGATGCGCTCGAGCGTCTCCACGTCGCTGTGCAGGTAGCGCACCTTCTGTCCGGCCTCGGTCAGGAAGGTCGTCAGGTCCTCGGCCATCTTCTTGGTGAGCGTGGTGATGAGCGCGCGCTCACCGCGGGCGATGGTGGCCTGCACCTCGGCCATGATGTCGTCGATCTGGTGCTTGGTCGGCTTCACCGTCACGGGCGGATCGAGCAGTCCCGTCGGGCGGATGATCTGCTCGGCGATGTCCTCCTTCTTGGTGTGCTCGTACTCGTACTTGCCCGGTGTGGCCGAGACGTAAATGCGTTGGTCGACGCGCTGCTCGAATTCCTGGAATTTCAGCGGGCGGTTGTCGTGCGCGGACGGCAAGCGGAAGCCGTAATCAATGAGCGTGTTCTTGCGGCTCAGGTTGCCCTCGCTCATGCCGCCCACCTGCGGGATCGAGATGTGCGACTCGTCGACGATGAGCAGGAAATCCTTGGGGAAGTAGTCGAGCAGCGTCGACGGCGGTTGGCCCGGGCCCTGGCCCTCCAGGTAGCGGACGTAGTTCTCGATGCCGGTGCAGTAGCCCGTCTCGCGCAGCATCTCCACGTCGTACTCGGTGCGCGTGCGGATGCGCTCGGCCTTCACCAGTTCGCCGAGTTTCAGGAAGTGCTGCTCCTGCAGCTTCATCTCATCGAGGATGCCGTCGACGGCGCGGTCGATCTTCTCTTTGGTCGTCACGTTGTGCGCGGCCGGGAAGATCGTCACCTCCTGCAACTCTTGCAGGACCTCACCGGTAAAGCTGTCGACCTCCTGGATCTTGTCGATCTCGTCGAACGGCATCTCGATGCGGATCACCGTGTCGCCGCCGGGCATGAACACCTCCACGCTCTCGCCCTGCGCGTGGAACATTCCCTGTTTGAATTCCAGGTGGCTGCGGCGGTACTGGATGTCGGTCAGACGGCGCAGGAAGGTATCGCGCTGCACGGCGTCGCCGCGGGCGACGGTGATGGCCAGCGCCTCGTAGTCCTGCACGTTACCGAGGCCGTAGATGCAGCTGACGGAAGCCACAATCAGCACGTCCTTGCGCGTCAGCAGGTTCATCGTCGCAGCGTGGCGGTACTTCTCGATCTCCTCGTTGATGGAGGCGTCCTTCTCGATGTACGTGTCGGTTGTGGGCAGGTACGCCTCGGGCTGGTAGTAGTCGTAGTACGAGACGAAGTACGAGACGGCGTTATCGGGGAAGAAGCCCTGGAACTCGCTGCACAGCTGCGCGGCCAGCGTCTTGTTGTGCGCCAGCACCAGCGTCGGGCGCTGCGTCTGCGCAATCACGTTGGCCATCGCGAACGTCTTGCCGGTGCCCGTGGCGCCGAGCAGCGTCTGGTGCTTCTTACGCTTGTTCAGGCCCGTCACCAGCTGCTCGATGGCCTTGGGCTGATCGCCGGTGGGCGTGTAGGGAGCGACGAGGCGGAAGGGCTTCGATTGGGTCATAGAAGTGGGGGACGCGTCCAAGCCCGAGAGTGTACGCGAGGCCGAAGGTCGGTGGAAGGGAGGATTGCTGAAGAAGTAGCCCTTTTTGGAGGGTACGTGAAGGGTTGTTGACACCGCAAAAAACAGTTCTAGACTGCGCTAAACCTGATTTTTCAGAGCATCGCCAGAGACGGGACGTCTGCCTTCCATTCTGAAGGGCAAGCGCCCCCTCTCTAAGGGGGATCATGACCGGCCCGCACGTGCGGGCACACCTTTCTTCTCGGAGTAGACCATGTCCCACGTCAAGAACGCGAACCACAGCGACAGCCGCCACGGCCTGCAGGGCATCCAGCGCCGCCCGAACTTCGACGAGCGCCTGACCGCCCGCGGCCCGCGCCGCCGCGCCGGCCGCCGCAGCCGCGCCGCCCTGGCCCGCCTGGGCTTGCTGTTGAAGTGATTCGTGTCTCGAAGAGAGACTCACCCTGGGCCGACCGGCCCAGGGTGTTTTTTTCGTATGCGGCAATCTCCTCTTCATCCCTAAATGCACAATCGAAAAACAATTCTCTTGGCTCGCAATCTCAGAAACGAGCGGATTACTGCACACTACGAGAACCTCCCACTCACCCTCCCATGTCTCACACAGAGAAGAGCACTCGCTCCCGCAAGTCCGTCTGGCGTGTATTCGGACACCTCCTTGGACTCCTGATGCTGGCCCTCGTCGTGGCTACCGTCGCGGCCATCGTCCGTTCCCCGGTGCCGTTCGGCGCACCTGGCGAGAAGCCGATCCGCATCTACCGCCCAGGCTTCGAAGAGCAAGCCCAGGATCAGCCGATCATGGTGAAGGGTCCCGGCAGCGGTCCGCTCGCCGAGTTCTTCCGTGGCGGCCGCATCCCGCTGCCCCCGCTGCCCGGCATTCCCCGCGAGGCGCTTGAGACCGCCCAGGTCACGGCCGTGGGTATGAAGGATCGTGGCCAGCAGGAGCCCATTCCCGTCTGGGAGGTGGTCTTCCAGAACACCCCAAGCGAGGGTGTCGGTGGCCAGAACATCTACCTCGTGAAGATCGAGAACACCGCGGGCGGCGTAACCGTGCCGACCTGCGACATGGACAAGATCTTCGTCGATGCCAACGGCGACACTGATACGACTGCCCAGGTCTACGGCTATCGCTACGTCTCCAATGGCCAGGACGAGGCCGCGCTCCTCGCCATCGACATGGATGACGACGGCTTCCCCGACCTGCCCTTCAGCGACATCTTCAC
>JAGOUB010000048.1 GCA_018061525.1 Candidatus Peribacteraceae bacterium | reverse complement strand
AAGCCCTTGTCCGTGTAGATGTTGTCGACGCCCATCTTCTGCTCCAAGAAGGCGATGCCGGCCTCGGTCAGGATGGCGGCGCGCTGCTTCTCGTCGCGGGTGTAGTGCTCGCCCTCACGGAGGTCTCGGACGAGTAGGGCGTACTGGGCGTACTTGGTCGTGGACTCCTCGGCCGGGGCCGAGATGATCAGCGGCGTGCGGGCCTCGTCCACGAGGATGGAGTCGACCTCGTCGACGATGGCGAAGTTGAGCGGGCGCTGCACCTGCTGGGCCAGCGAAGGCGCCATGTTGTCGCGCAGGTAGTCGAAGCCAAACTCGTTGTTGGTACCGTAGGTAATATCGCAGGCGTAGGCGGCGCGGCGCTGGTCGTTCTCGATGCCGTGGACGATGGTGCCGACGGTCAGTCCGAGGGCGCCGTAGAGGAGGCCCATCCACTGCGCGTCGCGCTTGGCCAGGTAGTCGTTGACGGTCACGACGTGCACGCCCTTGCCGGCGAGCGCGTTCAAGTAGACGGGCAGGGTGCAGACGAGCGTCTTGCCTTCGCCGGTCTTCATTTCGGCGATGTTGCCGCGGTGCAGGATGATGCCGCCGACCAGCTGCACGTCGAACGGGACCATGTCCCAAGTGAGCATCTGCTTGCCGACGCCCATCGTGGTGCCCTTGAGCAGCTCGCAGGCGCGGACCACCAACGCGAAGGCGTGGGGCAGGATGTCGTCGAGCGTGGTGCCGCCGGCGACCAGCGCTTTGAACTCCTCCGTCTTCTTCGGAAGATCGGCGAGCGTGAGCGCGCGGTACTCGGGCGAGGCCTGGATCTCGCGGATCCGGGCGATGGTGGGCTGGAGGCGCTTCACCTCCTTGCGCGAGGTGTCGCCGAAAACCTTGTTGAGAGTGTCGAGGAGATTCATCGGAGCACAGAGTATACCTTCCGCAAGCGTTCCGCGCTCCACTTTTTCCACGAGAAAGCGTCAATAGCCACGGCCATACCAGGGGTCCACGGGCGCTGGTGCTTCGGGGGCGGCCGCGAGCAGGGCCGGGAGCACCTCCTCGATGGGCCGGAGGCCGGCGGGTTGGAGCTTTAAAGAGGCCAGTGCCTGGGCGTGCGGCTCGATCAATTCGCCCAAAAAGCTGGAACCAGCGGGGACAATGGCGAGCAGCTCCGTGATGGTGCGTAGGGCGGGTTCGGGGCAAAGAGAGGCGAGGGCGCCCAGACCGCGGGCGAAGAGCTGATCCTGGCGGGTGCTGTGCAGCCAGACGGCATCGGGCGTGAGCGAGCGAGCGACCCAGAGGTCGCTGCCGTGGATGGTCTTTACGGGAATGCCGCGCTCCCAAGCGAGGGCGTTCGCGGCGGCGACGGCCACGCGCAGGCTCGTGAATCCGCCGGGTCCCGTCACGCAGGCTAGGTGCGTCAGGTCCTCGGCACGCCAGCCAGCGGCGGCCAGCGTCTCTTCGATAAGCGGCAGCAGGCCGTCGTCGCGCAGGCGCTTGTCGACGGCGCGGCGGACGATGGTGGCGGTTTCCGTCACGCAGGCGACGGAGCCGTCGTGGTGGGCCAGGTCGAGGAAGAGGGCACGCATGTCCGTTATATCCTATAAGAAAAAAGGCCCGGCGCGCGCGGCGTCGGGCGAGAGGGGCATGCCGGGCATGCGGGTTAGAGGAGTTCGGTCGGGAGTTTGCTCATATCCGAGCGCACCTTGGCCCCGGGGGGCAGTTGGGTCACGAAGGCGATCACCATCTCGGTCGGCATCGAGACGCCGACGCGGAGCCAGTCGTCCCAGGCGGATGCGCCTTCGGGGCGTTCGCCCTTGGTCTCGGCGGGGCGGAACATCTTCCCGCCCATGTAGATGACGTATTCGCGGAACCACGCCAATTCCTTGGCGGTGTGGAGATAGACGGCGAACCGCCGGGTAGTTTTGCGTTTAGACATTATTTCGACTCCGATGCGTGTGAAGGATGTTTCTGCCGGGCGCCGGCAGGTCGCGCATCCTCTGCCTCTCGCCTGCCGCGCGCAAGGGGATCGGCTACCATCTAGGCGTGCCCGCGCTCTCCGTCGTCATCCCTACCCACCGGCGCCCCGAACTGCTCGCGCGGTCGCTGCGGCATTTGGCGGCCCAGACGGTGGCGGCCGATTTGGAAGTGATCGTGGTGAGCGACGGCCCGGATGACAACGCCAAGCAATCGGCCGCGTGCGTGACGGTGGGCGGACGGGCGGTGCGGTTCCTCGAAATCCCCAAGTGTCAACAGGGCGTGGCGCGTAACCGCGGCGTCGAGCTGGCGACGGCGCCCCTTACGCTCTTCTGCCAGGACGACATCTTCCTCGATCCCCATGCCTGCGCCACGCACCTTGCCGCGCACGCCGCCCATCCCGGCGCGCTGGTGCTCGGCTTCACCACCTGGGATCCGGCCTGCGGCGTCACGCCCGTGATGGAGTGGCTGGAGGCGACGGGCTGGCAGTTCGGCTACCCGCAGCTCGCGCCCTACGCCCATGGTCCCGTGCCGGCCGCCATCCAGCACCGCTACACCTACACCTCGCACTTGAGCCTGCCGACGGAGCTCGCCAAGCGTGTCGCCTTCCGCGAGGACGTGACGCTCTATGGCTGGGAGGACATCGAGTGGGGACTGCGCCTCGCGCGCACGGGCGCGCCACTCATCTATGAGCCCGACGCCAAGGCCCTCCACCACCACCATCTCGAACTCGCCGACTCGCTCAAGCGCATGGAGACCATCGGTCGCTCGGCCGTGCACATCGAGTCGATCGCGCCCGAGCTCCACGTCACCCCGCGCGGTTGGAAAGCCTGGGCCTACGTCGTCCTCTCCTGGTTGCCGACCATGCGCGGACGGCACTCTTGGGCCTTCCGGAAGGGGTTGATGTCAGGTCTGGCTAACAATTCCTGAGTGCGATAGGCTGGGGCCAGGTTCGATCACTTTGGTCTTTCGAGGTACGTGTCATGACGCAGGTGTTCTCTTTGGATGGACGGTATTTCCTTCGCTGCGTGAATTGCCGATTGTTCATCGGTCGCCATCGTAGCGAAGCATTTCCGCGCAACTTGGGGCTCTTTGTCCGCTCCGACCTGCTGGCCATGCACAGCGACGGCCGGCACTTCGCTTTTTCGGACGAAGACACGCGGACGCTCTTCATCTGCCGGATCACATCCGGTGACCGCTTCACCGAAGTCGGGCGCATCAGCGACTTCGACGCTCGGCTCTACTCGGGCCTGGAATGGGACGAGTCGCGCACGGCGCTCCTCGGCCTGAAGGCCTCCCTCCAACCGGTTGAAGGCCGTGCCCGCTACGAGACCGTGTGGCTCCCCGAAGCCGCTCTGGTCGCCTGACAGTCCGATCGACCCCTTACCCGGCGGCGCTGCTGCCGGGTTTTTTCGCGCGCTTTGCGCGGCCGATCGGCGGGCGTAGCATCGGGTCATGCGCCGCTTTCTCCCCCTCCTCTCGCTCGTCCTGGTCGCCCTGACTGCCTGCATGTCGTCTTCCGCACCCGCCACGGATCCGCAGGGTTGGACGCGCTATCAAGGCGAGAAGCTCGGCTACAGCCTGGCCCTGCCGTCCGACTGGTCGGCCGAAGAGGATGAGGACAGCCTGCGCTACGTCGGCGGCACGCCCACCACGGTGCTGAGCGTTTTCCGCAGCGTCGAGCAGTTCGACACGCTTTGGGCCGCACTGGCCGCGCGCGATAAGGCTGCCGAGACGGGCTGGGAAGGACAGCCGAGCCTGAAGGTGCTGACGACGCAGAAGAGCACGATCGGCGAAGAGCTCGTGGTCGAACGCCGCGAGGAATACTTGGCCGCCGGCCTGACCGTGGTGGCCACCTACTTCCTGCATGACGGCCGCCTCTACGGCTTCTCCAGCCGCCCCGACGGCGCCGACGTGATCTCCGACTCGCAGATCATGGTCCACCAGCAGATCATGTCGACGGTCCGCTGGCTGTGAGAACGCTCTAAAAGCGCTTGCCAAGCCGCTTCCCGGGCTGTACAGTTGCACGTACATTATTGATCCCAGTCTGAGACTGCTCCTTATCTAGGAACGGTCGATTCCTTGGGTCTGCACAACCCGTCCCCCATCATCCCATGCGCGCCTCATTCCTCGCCGCCATCAACCAGATCTGTTCCGAGAAGAACGTCTCGGCCGACCAGGTCATCGAAGCCGTGAAGCAGGCCATCGCCACCGCCTACCGCAAGGACTACGGCAACAAAGAGCAGGAAGTCCGCGTCGATTTTGAGGACGGCAAGGACATGCCGACGATCCTGGTGGTGAAGGAAGTTGTCGACGCCGTGGAGAACGAGAACTTCGAGATCAGCCTGCAGGACGCCAAGCGTGTGAAGCCCGACAGCGAGGCTGGCGACGAGATCACGATCGATGTCACGCCCGCCGGCTACGGCCGCATCGCCGCCCAGGCCGCCAAGCAGGTGATCCTCCAGAAGCTCCAGGAGGCCGAGCGCCAGTCGCTCTACGAGCGCTTCAAGGACCGCGAGCAGCAGCTGCTCACGGCCACCGTCACCAAGGTGGATACCAGCTGGGTGACGCTCGAGATCGAAGGCATGACCGTCTCGCTCCCGTGGCGCGAGCAGATCCCCGGCGAGCACTACTACACCGGCAAGCGCCTGCGCGTGTACCTCGACACCGTCGAGTTCACGGGCAAGGGTCCGCAGCTGCGCATCTCGCGCACGCACGCCGAGCTCGTCCGCAAACTCCTCGAGCTTGAGATCCCCGAGGTCCGCAACGGCGACGTGGAGATCCGCGGCATCGCCCGCGACGCTGGCTTCCGCAGCAAGGTGGCCGTGCAGAGCAAGGATCCCCGCATCGACCCGATCGGCGCCTGTGTCGGCCAGAAGGGTGTGCGCATCCAGGCCGTCATGGAAGAGATCAACGGCGAGCGCGTCGACATGCTCGAGTGGAGCGACGACGCCATCAAGCTGATCTCCACCGCCCTCCAGCCGGCCGCCATCTCGGCCGTGATCATCGTGAACGACAAGGAGCAGGTCGACGAGCAGGGCCGCCGCGTGAAGAAGCGCGCCGCCGTGTTCGTGGAGGAGGCGCAGCGCCCCATGGCCATCGGCAAGAAAGGCCAGAACATCCGCCTGGCCACCGATCTGACCGGCTTCGAGCTCGACATGTACAACTACGAGGAGCTGCCTGCCTTCAAGGCCAAGCTGGCCGAGCTGCGCGGCGAAGAGATCCCCGATCCGGTGGTGCTCAACCTGGAGGCCGAGCAGGCCGCCGACGATGCCGAGACGCAGGACGGCATCGTGAAGGAGACGGCTGTGGGCGAGGCTCCCGCCGAGGAGCCCGTGGCCGAGCTGCCCGTCGACGAGACCGGCGCCGCCATGGCCGTGGATACCAAGAATGCCGAGCAGACTGTGGAGGGTACGCCGGCCGAAGTGCCCGAGCACGCCCCTGAAGCCGAGAGCAAGGAGGACAAGAAGAAGGCCGCCAAGAAGAAGCCCGAGGCCAACGAGCCCCCGGCCGCCTGATCAGACCTTGAGAAAGCCGCGCTGGGCGCGGCTTTTTTTGTGTCCCGCGGCAGGCGTTGACTGAGCATGGAGGGGCGCGGAGAATCACTGACCAATGGCCGTGACCTACGCTCCCTCCACCGAGCCGACTGAGGCTGAGGTTGATACGGCCGAGGTCGCCCAGGAGCGGGCGCAGAAGGAGGCGGCCCTGCTCGCGCTCTTCACCGAGCGGCGCTACGTGCTGGTGGCGATCTGCCGCCAGCTGGGAGCGCGCGATGACCGCATCGACGACCTGCTCCAAGACGCCTGGATGCATGCCCATGCCAAATTAGGCCAGCTGCGCGAGCTTGGTGCCCTCACCGGCTGGGTGCGGACCATCCTCTTCAGCAAGATCAGGAATACGGCTACCCGCCAGCGTGAGCACACGCATGACGACCCGCTGGCCGGCGATTCGGAAATAGGCTTCTGGGGATTGGTCCGTCCCGAGGAGGATCCGCTCGAGATCCTCATCGCGGAGGAGCGCGTCGAGATCGCGCGGGCCGGCATCGCCGTCCTCTCCGACCTCGACCGCCGCTCGCTCGATGCCTTCTACCTGCGCGCCCTCACGCTCAAGGAGATGGCCGCCGAAGAGGGCAGGCCCATCGGCACCATGAAGCGGCGCGTGCACGACGGCCGCAAACGCCTGCGCGTTGTGATTCCCGATGATCTCTTCGAGGAGGCGTGACGACGGTCTGGGATGGGTGCTATCGTTCCTTTCCTGCCTCTCTACGGAGAGAACAGGACAGCGACGTGTTCTACGTCGCACGGATCTTTGCAGGAGTCAGAGCGATGTTGGAATTCTTGGCCGTCGTCCGCCACGGCACCTACCGCGGCTATAGCCTGGATACGGAGGGCGAAGCCCAGATGAAGGTGGTGGCCGAAGCCATCAAGCCCTCCGTCGAGTCCGAACGTCTCGTGATCCTCCACTCCACGGTCGCTCGCGCGGAGCAGAGCGCTGCCATCATCGCCGACACCGTCGGCGGGACGCTCCGCGGCCGCATCGTCCTCGAGTCGCACGCCAGCAAGGATCCGAAGCTGCCCGAGGCCTGGGCGCTCGTCCAAGAGGCCATCCGCGGCGGAGCCCGCGGGGTCGTGGTCGTCACCCACCTGGAGTACACGGAGCAGCTGCCGATGTATGTCGTCGAGCAGCTGGGCCTCAGCGTCCACTGCCCGTTCAGCCTCCAGAAGGGCCAGGCCTGGCTGCTCGACCTGAAGACGAAGACGTCGCGCGTCATCTCCTGAGTTTACGGGCACCCGTTACTCGCCCCCTCACCAGCGTGTGAGGGGGCTTTTCCTCATGCGTGACGGGGGATGCGGCTTCCCGTAGTGTCATACAGACCTATGGCCGCCCTCCGCACCCTCACCCTCGATACCGAGACGACCGGCTTCGTCCCCAAGGTGCACCGGGTGATCGAATTGGCCTGGGTGCTGCGTGAAGGCGACAAGATCGTGAAGGAGTTCGAGAGCCTGCTCAGCATCCCCGACGAGATCCCGGCGACGGTGGAAGCACTGACGCACATCAAGACCGAGGATCTGAAGGG
>JAGOUB010000047.1 GCA_018061525.1 Candidatus Peribacteraceae bacterium | reverse complement strand
CGATGGGCATCGAGGCCATCCACATGGAAGCTGATAATCGGACTCGGCTCTCGATTGAGCGGATGCACCTTTGGCATCGCCTGCAAACCCGCGAAGAGTTGCTCAGCGAGGGCTCGCTCCCTGCCCGCCTGCGTCGCCCGGCTGGCTTCCATCCAATCGATAGCCGCCCCCAGCCCGATGATGCCCGCCCAATTCTGGAGGCCCAGCTCCGCCCTGGCGTACGGTTCGTCATCGCTATCGATCAAATCGAAGGAATCCTTTCGCACGTCCTGCACCGTGCCGCCACCCACCAGCGACACATCGAGACGCTTCAAGAGGTCTTTCTTCACGATCACAAAGCCAAGGCTCGGCCCATACATCTTGTGTCCCGAACCGAAGGCAGCATCAAAGTCGGTCTGGCGCAGGAGTTCTACGTTATGGCCGAAGCTCTGTGCAGCGTCGAGTAAGAGGAGCCCCGACCGCTCATGGATAAGCGTGGCGAGCTCGGGCGCGTTACCAAGCTCCCGACCGTCGATGTTCGATGCCGTATTGAGCAGTACTACCGCCTTCTCCAGATCGACTGCGTCGTAGAGAAGTTCGCCATTGTCGGCCCTGGACAGTACCTTGCGCTCCTTGCCGTGTCTCTTGCTCCAGGTGATCGTCGGAAGAAAGGCGGAATTATGCTCGATCTCGGAAGTGACAATCTGCGTAAAGTCCGCAGCGGGCAGCTGTTGAAGAATCAGGTTGATGCCGTAGGTGGTATTGAGCGTGAAAACCACCGTGTACTGTTTCGCGGACTTTCCCGCATAGGCGAGGAGCTTCTGACGGACGGCGGACACTTCACGATCGACGCGCACTCCCCACGGATACTTCACGCGGCCGCCGCAGGCGTTATAACCCTGGTAGTACTGCATCTCCGCATCAAGGACGGCTTGGGGACGCAATGTCTGGCACGCCGAGTCGAGATAGCAGGAGCCGGCGGGCAGATAGCCAAAATCCGCATCGGCCGTCTGGTAGTTTTTTTCGGTAGCCTGCGCTTTGTGCCTGGAAAGGAACATGGACGAGGGAGGCATGACGGTCATCACGCGGTTGCCACTGTACACCGGCCCGTCAACCGCATCAGGCGGGGCCGCTCCGGCCCGGCCGGAGCGCTAGGCTGGCGCCATGCCCTTGCCCGCAGCGCCAACGCGGCGCTTTTCGTTGAGCCCGCCAAAGACTGACCGTTGGCAGAGCCTAGGAGTTTGATGGATACTGCGGCATACCATCTACTCCCCCTCATCACAGTATGCGTCACTTTTCTGCCTTCGCCCTTGCCGCCGTCGCGCTCGTCTCATTGACTGCGTGCCAGGTTGATTCTGAGCGCGTCGCCACCGAGGCCTACTTGCAGAATGCCGAGCCGATCGCCCAATCCCTTGTGGAGACAGGCGGCAAGTTCGAGACCCTGATCAACGCCAACCCCGATCCGTTGGAGTGGAGCGCCGATGCCAAGGCTGAAATGCAGAACATCCTGGCAGCCATGACGTCGCTCAGCGCCGACGCCAAGGCCCTGACGCCTCCGGAATTCCTCGCCACGGCACACCCCTTGCTCGTTGAAGCCATCGCAGAGATGCAGGCAGGCATGACCGTCATCGCGGACGCCGCCGCCAACCCGTCGGCCGTAACGGAAGCCTCCATCGCAAAGGCAGATTCGCATGCCGAGGAAGCCAGCGTGCTGGGAGAGCGATACGTCTCCCAGATGGAGACCGCCATTAACGCCAAGTATCCGGACCTGCTGGAGGACCAGCAATAATACCTGAGGACCAACACGGACCATGGTGCTATTGCAGCCGTGGTCCGTGCCTGGTCTCGCGCTCCACCCCTTGGAAGGTATTTGACTAAATAATAATACTATTTTTTAATAAGGATGTGCGCCCCATCCCCCTCCCACCCGACCACCAGATCGACCCCGCCGACCTGAAGGCCGCCGGGCGATTACTCCGTGCGACCGACACGAACGACATCCTCTGCCAGCGCTTCGACGTGCTCGCGCGCGTCGTGGCCTTCGTGCGATCACTCCGCCTCGACTTGCACGATGTGCTGCTCGTGGAGTGCGGCGCGCATCAGCAGGATCCGCCCGTGGAAGACGACTGGGAATATAACCCCGCTCTCAGCCACTTTTTGGCCCTGCATGGCCCCGAGCTCGGCGTCGACTACCGCGCCTTCGACCCCGGTTACGCGCCCGAGATCCTCGATCGCGAGTTCGCCGACGGTCTCGCCCAGGAATCGCTCCACCGGCCGCCGCTCTTCTCCCGCCGTCCCGAGATCGTCCCCGTGCTCGCCGAGCGCGTGAAGGCCGTGAGCCTCGCGACCTACGATGACGTCGTCCGCACTGTCACCGAGACGCCCAAGCCGGTCGTCCTCTTTTCAAACCACGTCTTGAATGACCCCGACCGGACAGACGATCTGCCGTTTTGGCAATTGCCGGGGCTGCACTACCACAGCACGTTCCTGCTGGAGATGGCCGATATCCTCTCTGCCGATGAAGAAGAAGCACCCGACAGGCCGCCCGAAGAACCTCGCCACGCCGAGGATATGACCGCCGCCGTACTCAAGACCATCGCCGGCAAGGGCAAACCGCACATCGAACGCTTCAAGCAAGTGTTCGGCATCGCCGCCGACGTGCGCCGTGCCTTCGGCCGTGACCTGCTCATGCGGTACTGGTGGTCGGCGGCGTAAGACACAAAAAAAGCGGCCAATGCATGCATTGGCCGGTGGTTATTCCAGAGCCTTACGACAGGCTGAGCGCTCGTTCGATCCAGCACTTTAGGCTGTCTGGATCCAGTTCGTACCAGATCACCTCGCCGCGACGTTCGCCGGTGTCACGCTGCTCGTACTCGCACATCCGACGGGCCGTGAACAGTAATGGCAGAGCCGCTCGCAGGACCTCGATGCGGGCATTGGTCAGAACGTCCCACCCGGTGCGATCGAGCACCTCAGCGTGCACCGAGATGGCATACGTATCGGACGGATCCACAACCGGATAGTGCGGCGCCGGCTGCTCGAGAAATTGGACGATCAGATGCGTATCGGGCAGCCACAGATGACCGTCTTGTTGCGGCCGTGAGGGCAGATGGCGGCACGTGAGCGGCATGACCTGGATCGTCTCCTCCGTGCTGACCGTAGACCAGCGTGCCGCCTCATCTCGATGCTGTTTGCGCGCAGCCGCTCGTCTGTTGGCATGCTTGGCACGACGCCGTTCGCGCTCCGTAAACTCGCGGAGCGTGTACACGTGCGGACGCGTCTGGCCGGGGACGAACGAGAGATAGCGTCTCTCCTCGTCTACGGAGAATTCCAGGACACCACGGAAAGCGATATATCCCTCCTGGTATCCTTCCTGCTGGACCTCCTGCCCGATAAAAATCTCGCCCCGCACCAGCCGCACATCTTGGCAGTCGGTAAAATGCAGCAGGATGTACTCGCTCGACTCCGCCGAAACCCGAATCAGCGAAAGAGTGCCATCCGCTTCACGCTCTAAACCTGCCGAAAAAATACGGCTGATGTGAAAATCTACCGCCGGCGGCCGCCGTCTTGAAACAGAGATGACGACATCCGACATGAGATAGGCATTGCCCAGCATCGACAAGCCGTCGTACAACTCGTATCCATCAAATGCGAAACAGTTCATGTTTGACCCACTTTGCCACTGTGTCACTCGACGCACGCGCGGCTACCGATTGGCACCGCCCGTTGGTTGTTGTTGCCTACATTGTGTAAACCGCCACTCTCCTTGAAAAGGCTCCGGTGGAATGAATGATCCTATTCGTAAAATAAACCTTTTAAAATTTCTGTCAATTATAGCAAAGCCCACAGAAAAGGCCCCACATGGGGGCCTCTTCGCCTCACTCTCCACTCACTTGCTGCACGTGCACGGCTCGTTGTGACAAACGGGGCAGGCGCCCATAGGTGAGGTGGGAAAGAAGTACGTATCCCCACTCTACTCGGAATACACCGGCGTCGAATCACTTCGCCGAGAAAATAGCAGTGCTTGTGAGACCGACCGAGAGACGCGAGAATGGCGGCGATGATTGAATTGCAACGCAAGCTCATGGGCGACCGCCTGCGCAACGAAGCCTTCGCGCACGCCCTCGACGCCGCCATCGTGCCCACCGAGAGCACCGTCACCGACCTGGGCGCCGGCACGGGCTTCTTGAGCGCGCTCGCGCTGCAGCTCGGCGCCAAGCGCGCCATCCTCTACGAGGCAGGTGAGATCGCCGCCCTCTGTGCCGACTTCATGAAGAAGAACGGACTTAAGGATTGGATGCTCATCCGCCGCCACTCTGAAGAAGTGAAGGACCCCGTCCGCACCGACATCCTGGTCTCCGAAACACTGGGCAACTACGCCTACGAGGAGCACATTGTCGAGATTTTCCGCGACGCCAAGCGCTTCGTGAAGCCAGGCGGCGTGATCATCCCCTCCAGGGTGGAGCAGTTTGTCTCACCCGTGGTGACGTCGCGTCTGTGGGAAGAGATCAACGTTTGGGACCGCATCGGCTACGACCTCGACTTCTCGGCCGCCAAGAAGCTGACGCTCAGCAACATGTACGTGAAATCAGTGCTGCCCGGCGAACTCCTGGGCGCCGGCCACGACGCCCGGGTCTGGGACACGCTCACCGCGGAGGATCCCGGCTCCAGCCGGCGCAGCGGACGCGCAGCCTGGACCGTGCCCGAGACACAGACGGTCTACGGCTTCTGCCTACACTGGGACGCATTGCTCATGCCCGAAATCGTCCTATCCACCGACCCGCGCGGCGAGGCCACGCACTGGGAACAGATCTTCCTCCCGCTCAGCGAGCCGCTGGAAGTGCACGCCGGCGAGAGCCTGCACGTCGAGATCAAGTCGGATACGCGCTACGAGATCGGCGTGCGCGTGCAATGGACGGCCGAGCGCTGCGACGCGGCGGGCCAGGTGCTGGCCTCGTGCGCGATGGATATGAAGGACGGCTGGATCGGCTAAGATGACGGCGATGCGCGCGACACTCCTCTGTTTGCACGGCTGGGGCGGCAGCTCCGCTTCGTTCGACGCCTTGAAGAAGGCGCTCGGCGGCTCTGATATCGAGGTGCTCGCGCCCGACCTGCCGGGCTTCGGCGCCGAGCCCGAACCCACGCGCCCCTGGCACACCGTCGATTACGCCCAATGGGTGGTCGATTGGTTGGCCAAGAACCATAAGGACACCGGTCCGCTCCTGCTACTCGGTCACAGCCACGGCGGCCGCATCGCGCTATTGCTTTGCGCCGGCGAAGCGCTCAAGCCGACACACCTTTTCTTGTGCGCGCCGGCCATCAACCGCCACGGCCGCTACCGCCTACGCCGCCAGATCGGCTACGTCCTGGCCAAGGGCGGCAAGGCCATCCTGTCGCTGCCCGGCCTCTCGCTGCTTCTGCCCACCGGCCGCCGCCTGCTCTACAAACTCATGCGCGTGCACGACTACGAGCGCGCCTCACCGCTGATGCAGCAGACGCTCGTGCTAGTGACGCGCGACGACATCACACCGCTGGCCACACACATCGCCATCCCCACCGAATTGTTCTGGGGCGAGGACGACCGCCAGACGCCCATTGCGGACGGCGAGTTCTTGGCCGAGACCATGCCGCACGCGCGCCTGCACCGCTTCGCCGGCGTGCGCCACGCTGTGCACCGCGACTGCGCCGCCGAGATCGCCGCCGCCGTCCGCAAAGCGGCAGGCATCTGAAGGCGCAAAAAGCCGGACTCTCAGCGTGAAAAGGGCTACAATCGGAGCCTGTGAGCTTCGTCGTCGCGCCCGCATTGGCCCTGCTCGCCTGCCTCTCGCCCCTGCTGACGTGCCTGTGGCTCTTCCAGCTGAAGGAGTGGCGCCTCGATCGCCTGCGCGAGCACCTGCGTCGCGAGGGTGTGCTGGCCGCGGCCGGCGGACGCATCCGCCCACTCATCATCGCAGGCGCGCTTATCGTGCGCTTGGTGCCGGGCGACGTCCCCCTCGCCGACGGCATTGCGCTCGCGCTCCTCGCCTTGCTCTCTATCGGCCAGATCGCCGCGCGCCGCCAGCGCTGGCCCGAGTGGACCAAGAAGGCCGCGCTTATCGGCATCGTCGCCGGTGCGCTCACCGCAGCCGCCATCCTCTACTGCACCCTCGCCCTGCCCGTGGCCCTGCCGGCCCTGGCGATGCTGCAACTGATCAGCGTGCTCATTGCCTGGACGATCGTACTGCCGCTGGACCTGCGCCTGCGCGGACGCGTATTCGCCGCTGCCACCGCCCGCCGTGTCTCTCTCTCCAAGCTGCGCGTGATCGGCATCGTCGGCAGCGTGGGCAAGACGACCACCAAGGAGCTGACGCGCGCCGCCATCGGCAGCCTTCATCCGCTCGTCACGCCGGCGCACGTGAACACCGAACTGGGCTTGGCCAACTGGTTCCTGCGCGAGACGGCCGGCTTCGGTCCCGATGAATCGCGACCGGTCGTGGTGGAGATGGGCGCCTACAGCCAGGGTGAGATCGCCCTGATCAGCGCCGTGCTCAAGCCGTCGATCGCGGTCGTGACGGCGCTCGGCTCCGACCACTTGGCGCTCTTCGGTTCCGAGGAGGCCATCATCGAAGCGAACGCCGAGATCTTGACCGCCCTCCCCGCCAACGGCAGCGCCATCCTGCTGGCCGACAACGACGCTTCCGCCGCCCTCAAAGGACGGGCCTCCAAGACCATCCTCGCCGGCACTGCGACCAACGCCGATCTACAAATTCACGATGTCCACGAGACGGCCGACGGCCTCGCCTTTACGCTCGATGGTCAACCCGGAACGCTCCCGCTGCGTGGCCGCCACAACGCCGGCAACGCTGCCCTGGCCCTCGCCGTGGCCGACGCGCTCGGCGTACCGCGTGCGCAAAGCCTGGCTGGGCTGGCGAACGCCACGGGCCTGGCTGGCACCTTCCACGTGACGGAGGAGAACGGCGTGCGCATCCTCGACGACACCTACAACATCAGCCCTCTCAGCCTGCGCGCGGCCCTGGCCTGGGCAGAGTCGCAGCCCGAACGCCCGCGCGTGCTGCTCACGGCCGGACTCTTGG